>DAOWFV010000187.1 GCA_030637805.1 Acidobacteriota bacterium
CCAAACCACCAGACGACCTACACGCGCCCACCATACACAATACAAAACACCTAATTCCTAATTCAATCTCGTTCGGTCTTCAGCACCGCGACGAACGCCGACTGCGGAATCTCCACCGCGCCCACCATTTTCATCCGTTTCTTGCCCTTCTTCTGTTTCTCCAGGAGCTTCCGCTTGCGGGTGATGTCACCGCCGTAGCACTTGGCGGTCACGTCCTTGCGGTACGCGTTGATGGTCGAGCGGGCGATGATCGTCCCGCCGATCGCGCCCTGGATGGCAATCTTGAACTGCTGCCGTGGAATGGTGTCGGCGAGCCGCTCGCAGTAGTGGAGGGCGCGCGGCCGCGCCTTGTCGCGATGGACGAGCTGGGCCAGCGCATCTACCGGCTCCGTGTTGACCAAGATGTCCACCTTGACCAGATCGGTGGGCCGGTAGTCAATCATCTCGTAGTCGAAGGACCCGTAGCCCTGGGTCACCGACTTCAGCCGATCGTAGAAGTCGAAAAGCACCTCCGCCAACGGCATTTCCGAGGTCAGCTCCACCCGCCCCACCGCGAGGTAGCTGAAGGTGGTGTTCTCCCCTCGGCGCTCCCGGCACAGTTCCATAACCGCGCCGACATAGCGCTCGGGCATCATCACCGACGCCTTGATGAAGGGCTCTTCTGCGCCCACGATGGAGCCCGGATCGGGGTAGAGGCTCGGGTTGTCGACCCACCGCTTCTCACCGTCGGCGAGCTCGATTCGGTAGCGGACCGACGGAGCTGAGAGAATCAGCGAGAGGTCGTACTCCCGCCGGAGCCGCTCCTGAACCACCTCGAGGTGCAGCAGACCGAGGAAGCCGCAGCGAAAGCCGAAGCCGAGGGCGGCCGACGAGTCCTTCTCGTAGGTCAGGGCGGCGTCGTTGAGTTTCAGCTTCTCGATCGCCTTTGCGAGGTCCTGGTACTCGTCGTTGGACATCGGGTAGATGGAGGAAAAGACGACCGGCTTGGCCTCCTTGTACCCGGGCAAGGGCTCCTCGGCCGGCGCCTCGGCATCGGTGATGGTGTCGCCGACGGCGATGTCCGACACCGCCTTGACTCCGGCGATCACATAGCCCACCATCCCCGCGGCTAGCTCCGGCATCTTGACCCTCTTCAGCTGCAGAAGACCGACCTCCTCGACCTCGTACTCTTTTTCGGTATGCATCAGACGGATGCGCTGGCGCGGGCGTAGAGTCCCTTCCATGACCCGGACCAGGAGGACCGCGCCGCGGTAGGGATCGTACTGGGCATCGAAGATCAGCGCCTGCAGGGGCGCCGAAGGATCGCCGGGTGGTGCCGGCAGCCGCTCGACGATGGCCTCGAGCACGTCCTCGATTCCGGCCCCCGTCTTGGCTGAGCACAGCACCGAGTCGTCCGCTTCGAGGCCGAGGTCCTCGTCGATCTCCTCCTTCACCCGCTCCACGTCGGCGGCGGGAAGGTCGATCTTGTTGATCACCGGCACCAGCTCGAGGTCGTACTCCAGAGCGAGATAGAGGTTCGCAACGGTCTGGGCCTCCACCCCCTGCGAGGCGTCGACCAGAAGAAGCGCCCCTTCGCACGACATCAGCGACCGCCGCACCTCGTGCGAGAAGTCGACGTGCCCCGGGGTGTCGATGAGGTTGAGCCGGTAAGTCTTGCCGTCTCGGGCGACGTAGTTGAGGCTCACGGTGTTGGACTTGATGGTGATCCCTCGCTCGCGCTCGATGTCCATGGAGTCGAGGATCTGGTCCCGGAACTCACGCTCCTCCACCCCGCCGCAATGCTGGATCAAGCGGTCGGCGAGCGTCGACTTTCCGTGATCGATGTGCGCGATGATGCAGAAGCTGCGGACGTCGTCCAACCTGGGAACCTCCTGAGCCGGTGACTAAGCGGACTAATTGCCGGTTACCAGAGGCACTGCGCATTATCCCGGAAAACGGTCACAGGATCTACCCGCTCATCTCAGTTCGCAGCCGGCGGGCCTCGGCGATGAGCGGATCGCAGGTCTCCTCGAGCAGGGGATTGACGCTCTCCGCCGCCGTCAAGGCCTCGACGGCGCGGTCCGCGGCCCGTCGCCGGGCTGTCTCTTCATCGGCCGCGCTTGCCTCGATGAGGTGCAGCCGCCCCTTGACGAGCAGGAAATCGGCGTCGGTGGGGTCGATCTCCAACCCCCGTTCGGCGGCGGCAAGGCCCGCCACCACCACCGCCGCAGGATCCATCCTCCCCGCCAGGCGCCACCGCGCCCGCAGCATCGCCGATCTCGCTCGATTCAAGAACAGCGCTGGTGCGGAAGGGTTGAGCTCCTCGGCCTCCGCGAAGTGCCGGCCGGCATTCTCAAGATGACGTTCGACGGACCCGCCGTGCTCCACGGCCCACTCCGCCGCCAGAAGATCGAGCTCTCCCTCCATCAACCGGAGGTCGTAGTGGTCCGGGTTGGCATCCACCGCGGCCCGTGCGGCGAGCCGGCCCCGCCCGAGCACGGCGGTGGGCTGCTGGTCACGGCTGACCAGATACTCCGCCTCGGTGTGGAAGCACAGGGCGAGGTTGTGGTGCGCGTAGGCAAGGGTGGGGTCAATCTCCAACGCGTGGCGGAGGTTGTCACGTGCCTCGCGGAGGGCCGGGAGCGGATCGCCCCCGGTGACGACTTCGTACTCCGCGCGTTTCTCCCACGAGTAGCCGAGGTTGTTGTACTGATATGCCAGGCTCGGATCGAGCTCGATGGCCCGGAGGTAGGCGGCCACGGCCTCATCCAGGCTCGCCCGCGGGTCTCGCCCGTGAGCCATCTCCACCACGGCTTGCAGCTTGAGGGCGTTGCCGAGGTTGTTGTATCCGGCCGCCATGCCCGGCGTGAGGTCCACCGCCCGTTGGAGAACCGCCAGCGACCGCTCAACCCAGGGAGTGGGATCACCGCCGATCTCCGCCTCGTGCTCCGCCCGCTCGAGCAGAATCAGCCCGCGATTCGAGTGCACCTGCCCCTTGGTCGGGTTGAGCTCGATGGCCCGCTCGAAGCAACGCGCCGCGGCGTCGAGGCTATCGCTCGGGTCCTCGCCGTGCCAGCGCTGAAACGCCGCCCGCTGCCAGTGGACGAGCCCGGAGTTACTGTGGGCCGCAAAGGTGGGCCGCACGCGAATGCTCTCCCCGTAGCCCTCAGCCGCCTCTTCCAGGGAGCGCATCGGGTCGAGTCCCGAGGCCAGCTCGTGCTCCGCCACCAGGTAGTGGGCGGTTCCCAAGTTGAGCCACGCCACGGCGGAGTCGGGGTCAATGGCCAGGGCCCGCCGGCAGGCCTCGATCGCGAGCTCCAGGGAGGGGCGAGGGTCCCGCCCCTGGCGGCGCTGATAGCTGGCCTGAAGCCGGTGGATCATGCCCAGGTTGATGGGCGCCTGCGGGTTCTCCGGATCCATTTCGGACGCCCGCGAGGCCAGGCGCGCCGCCTCATCCAGCGTGGCGATCGGGTTCAGGCCGTGGTTGAGCTCGTACTCCCCCTGCAGCCAGTAGATCTTGGAGCGCAAGTTGAAGGGCCGCACATCGCCCGGCCGCGCGATTTCTGCTGCATCGGCCGTCTCCAGCGTCCGCTGTACGAGGTCCTCTCGAAGGATGCCGTCCTGCGCCTCGAGGTGGAAGAGCCGGATCAACCGCGCCGCCTCACCCTGGTAGAGGGCGGCATCGCTTCGACCCACGTCCAGGGCCCGGGCGTAGACGTCGCCGGCGGCCAGGAAGTCCTCCCTGGCGGATTCCGTCCGCCCCGTCTCCTCCAGCTCCTTGGCGCGCGAGACCAGGATCTCGGCTTCCAGGCGCATGGACTCATAACGCCAGGGATGCCGCTCGTAGGATCCTCGCGCGGCCTCGATCGCGTCCTCGAAACGCCGCTCGAGCAACGCCTCGAGGGCAAGGTGGTGGAGCTCTATTTCCTCCTCCCCGGCTTGTCCGCCCCTGAGGTGGGTAAGAGCCGGCTGCAGGAGCTGCGCCTCGATTTCCCGGCGGCGGGCCGCCCGCAGATCCGCGTTGCGGATGCGACCGGTTGCCTCCGCCTCCTCGAGGTACGTCTCTCCGAGCACGTGTCCGAGAGCTCCGTCCAACTCAGGAACACGATAGCCCGAGTCCCACGCCGCCTGCAGACGCTCGCGAGCGGCCTCCAGCTCACCAAGATTCTGGTGGCCGATGCCGAGGGCGTGCGAGCCAGGGCCGAAGCCCACGGCGCCCATGCTCTGCATGGTCTCCTCGATTTTTCTCATCCGGCGGCGCACCAGGTCCTCGACCGGTGCCACGTCGTGGAGAGGCAGCATGCGGACGTGGCGGAGCATGCCGTCGATTCGTTCGAGCTCCTGCCCGAACTGCTGCGCCAGCGCCTGCCCCCGCCGGGCCTGGAAGTGTTGGCCGACCAGGGCGGCGCTGAGAGCGAGCACCGCCGCGGTGGCTACCGCCACCACCGCGGTGAGAGCCCTGTGCTTGCGCATCCGCTTGCCGAAACGGTAAATGGGCCCGGCTCGCCGAGCTGCGACCGGCTCGCCGTCGAGGTAGCGCCGCAGATCGTCGGCCAGCGCGCGGGCGCTGCCATAGCGGCGTTGGGGTTCCTTCTCCATGCAGGTCGTCACGATGGTGTCCAAATCCAACGGCACCCGCGCATCGACCTGCCTCAAGGGCGGCGCTTCGTGCTCGAGCACCTGGAGCATGGTCGCCATTCGCGTCGTGCCAGAAAAGGGCGCCTCCCCCGCAATCAGCTGGTATAGAGTCGCTCCGATTGCGTAGACATCCGCTCTACGATCGACGGCGCCGGGCTCGCCTCGAATCTGTTCCGGCGCCATGAAGGCCGGCGTGCCCACAACGGTCCCGACCATGGTCATGCCCGGCGCCTCGATTTCACGGGCGATGCCGAAGTCGAGGACATAGGCGTGGAGAGCGCCTCCCTCCTCGGCCTCGACCATGATGTTGCCGGGCTTGATGTCGCGGTGGATCACGCCCGTCGAATGAGCGGCCTGCGCCGCTTCCGACACCTGCTCGACCAACCGCACCTTCTGCTCCAGGCTCAGCTCCGGGGCGAGATCTCGCAGCGAGCGGCCGTCGATGAGCTGCATGGCGAGGTAGGCCTTACCGTCGACCTCTCCCACCTCGTAAATCCGGCAGACGTTGTCGTGCTCGATCCGCGCCTGGGCACGGGCCTCGCGCTGGAAGCGCTCCATCTGCTCGGGCTCGTCCGAACGCATGAACTTGAGGGCGACAGTGCGCTGGAGACGTCGGTCGACCGCCCGGTAGACGCGGCCCATGGCCCCCTCACCCAGACAGTCGACAATTGTGTAACGGTCCCAATCCGGCGCCGGATTCTCGAACTCCCCATCCCCCGAACCCGCGACGCTCGGCTCGGTGAGCTCGTCCTGGAGCTGCTCGGCGTCCTCGGGCGAAAATTGTTCGGAGAATCGGTCCCGGGTGGTCATCTTCTACCAGTCTAACCCGGAACGATTACCGACATGGAACCGGTCAACTGCCCCTACTTGAGTTTGAGCAGTCCGCCCTTTTTCCTGCCCATGAACTTGGCGATCTCGGTCATCGCCGAATCGAGTTTCTTGATCTGCTTCTGGAGGTCGTTGTACTTCTTGACTCTGGCAGTCTGGTACACCATTTGATCGTCGTCGAAGAGGATCACTGTCGTCACGATAATTTCCTCGTACTGTTCGATGTATTTTTCGAACTGCTGCTTGCTGGTCGAGCGAAGGCCGGCAATCTGGCCGTCCTTGGCCTCTCCATCCACCCTCGAGGAAGTCTTGGTCACGTTGGCAACGTTGTACGTGTTGCCCCTGTAGGACACTGCCTTATCCGCCGCGTAGGCTTCAGTGCATACGAACAGTGCCGGGATCACCAACGCCACAGTCAGCAAAATGCTCGACGCCCTTTTCATGAGATCCTCCTTATCGTTCGGGTCGTGAATTCCATGGTGAGGAGAGTCTAACACCGACCCTCCAGAACGCACGGACGTCCACCAGCAAAGTGCTTTGAACCATCCCTGGGGGACGATCCCGTCCCTCCCCGGGATCTTCTCTTTCCTGCGTTTTACAGGTTCCTGACGCCCTATGGCCCTTGCCTCAGCTATCCTGAGGCGTGCGCATACTCATCGTCGAGGACGAACCGGCGCTTCGCGAAGGGCTGGTGGACCTTCTCACCGCTGCGGACCACCAGGTGGTCGCCGAGGCGGAGGGCAAGACAGCGGTCGAGCGCGGAACCGGAGAAGTCTTCGATCTCGTGCTGCTCGACCTCATGCTTCCCGACCTCGACGGCGTCGAGGTCTGCCGGCGGCTTCGCAAGGCGCGCCCCTCGCTGCCGATCCTGATGCTCACCGCCCGGGGCTCCGAGGACGACAAGGTGGCCGGCTTCGAAGCCGGCGCCGACGACTACCTCACCAAGCCGTTCGCGGTGCGCGAGCTGCTCGCCCGCATCGACGCTCTCCGCCGCCGGGCGGCCGCCGCGCCCGCAGAGCCCGAGGTGATCGAGGCGGATGGGTGCGTCCTCGATCTGGGCCGGCTCGAGGCAAGCCGCGAGGGGGAGGTCGTGAGCCTCACTCCTCGCGAAGCGGGCATCGTGCGCTGGCTCTACCGGCAACGCAATCGGGCGGTTCCGCGCGGAGAACTCCTGGAGCGGATCTGGGGCTCGAGCGGCGATCTGCAGACCCGCACCGTCGACATGACCATCGCCAATCTCCGCCAGAAGATCGAACGCGATCCTTCGCAGCCTCTTATCGTGGTCACGGTGACCGGCGCCGGCTACGCCTGGGGCGGACGGTGAGATCTCATCGGCGAACGACACTGGCGGCCACCCTGGTCGGGGTGGCGGTGCTCCTCCCCACCGCAGCCTGGTACGTGAGTGGGACGCGCGACGCCCGTCGCCAGGCATCGGCGCTCGAGGCGGCGGCGACGGTGGCGGTGCGATCGGACGTGGAGCGCGAGAGCGCCCGCCTGGGAGCCCGGCTGGAGGTGCTGCGGAGTCAGGAGTCGAGGCGACCTTTCTTTCACTACCAAACGCTGTACCACGACCCCAGGGGTGCGGCCCAGGGCCTTTCGGTGACTCCCTCCCCGCTGGTCTCGGGCGCCGCCGACCCGTTGGTCCTGGCCCACTTCCAGATCGACGAAAATGGCCTGGTAAATCTGCCCACCGTAAGCGAACGCTTCCCGGAGCTGAGCAGCGAGGGGGACTTTGCGGCGTTCTGCGCGCTCCTCACCGAGCTCCAGCACGCGGTGGTGGTGGCCCACGATTCGGATCGCAGCGGCGCCGCCGACGGCGAGCAGGTGCTGACCTTGACCACCTCCGAGTGGGAGCAGATCATCGAGGCGGAGAGCGTCTACGCCTCCATCACCGGGAAGCAGCAGACATCCGCTCCCCTGCCCCGGGACGACGTCGGAAGGGTTGTCATCCGCGTGCGCCCGCTCCACTGGCACACCCTGGTTCTGGGCAGCGGGCCGGCACTTGCTGCTCTGCGTGAGGTGCACACCCCCACAGGCATTCTGCTGCAGGGCTTTACGATCGCTCCGGAGGCGGTGGTCCAGTGGCTCGGTGCCGGGCCGTATCCCCTCGAGTTCTCCCCCGTCTCATCTTTGACATCCGGCGCGGTGACCGCGCTCGTTGCTGACACCGACTGGGTGCTGCAGGCCGATGCGGAGGAGGCCCTTGCTGCCGCCGCCGGCCAGGGCCTCGCCGTGGTCGCCCAGTTTCGCCGCACCTTCGCCCTCACCGCCGCCGCCGTTTTCCTTGCCGCGGCGGCCGTGCTCCTGATCCTCTTCCAGACCGAACGTCTCGCCCGGCAGCGCGCACGCTTCGCCGCCGCCGCCGCCCACGAGCTCAAGACGCCGCTCTCGGGCCTCCTCCTGCACTCCGAGATGCTCGCCCAGCACATGGGCGAACCGGAGCATTACGCCCACTACGCACGCATCGTGGCGGCCGAGGCGGACCGCCTTGGCAGGGTGGTGACCAACATGCTCGACCTCGCCCGGCTCGAGCGTGGCGCCCTCGTAGCCGAGCCCCGCAGGGGCGATCTCGGCGCCGCGGTGGCCCGTTGCGTAGAGCGCGCGCGGACCCGGCTCGAGGAAGCCGGTGTCGTGCTCGAGGTGACGATCGATCCCGGGCTCCCTGAAGCGCTCTTCGACGACGACACCCTGTGCCAGATCCTCGACAACCTCCTAGACAACGCCGAGAAACACACCCGCTCGGAGAAGGACCGTCGAGTCACGGTCAGGGTGGAGGGCGGTGAGAGCCGGCACCGAGTTGCGGTGGCGGACAACGGTCCAGGTATCCCCCGCCACCAGCGAAGGGCGCTGTTCCGCCCCTTCGACCGGCCACCCGAGGCGGACGGTAAGTCGGGCCTCGGTCTCGGTCTCGCCCTCGCCCGCTCCCTCGCCCGCGCCCAGGACGGAGATCTCGAGCTCAGCACGGAGGACCACCCCGGAGCAACGTTTGTGGTGACGTTGCCGAGCGCGTAATTCTCAATTCTTAATTCTTAATTCTCAATTGAGAACTGAGAATTCAAAATTGAGAATTCTCGATGACTTGGGTGTTCGGGTAGAAGTTTGACCACGCAAACCAGTAGACCGGCGTTACGGCCACGGCTTCCAGGGTCGCGCCCTTGTGGCCGCCGGCGGTCGCGCGACCGCTCGTGAGGTCCCACACCGAGCCGGTGGCATCGCGTGCCGCGTTACTTTTCGGGTCC
>DAOWFV010000146.1 GCA_030637805.1 Acidobacteriota bacterium
AGGGACTGTCACTGTTCATCGTGCCCAAGGTCAGAGTCAACTCCGACGGCACCCTCGGCGAGACCAACGACGTCTACACCAACAACATCGAGGAGAAGATGGGCATCCACGGATCGCCTACCTGCACCCTCGTCTTCGGTCAGAACGACGGCTGCCAGGGCTTCCTCCTCGGCGAGGAACAGCAGGGCATGAAGCTCATGTTCCACCTCATGAATGCGGCGCGGATCGACGTCGGGCTTCAGGGCTCGTCCGCCGCCGGCGCCGCCCACCAGCAGGCGCTCTCCTACGCTCGCGAACGGCTGCAGAGCCGCTCCTGGAAGGAGCTCAAGAACCCCGAGGCGCCGCAGGTGCCGATCATCGAGCACCCCGATGTGCGCCGGATGCTCCTCAGCTCCCAGGCCTACACCGAGGCCATGCGGGCGATCCTCCTGCAGACCTCTTTCTACGTCGACATGGCCCACCTCAGCGAGGGCGAGGAGCACGAGCGCTACCACAGCTATGTGGAGATGCTGACCCCGATCTGCAAGGCGTGGTGCTCTGAGTGGGGCCTTCAGGTCACACACTGGTGCCTGCAGGTCCACGGCGGATATGGCTACACCTCGGACTATCCAGCCGAGCAGTTCATGCGCGACGTCGAGATCGCCTGCATCTACGAGGGCACCAACGGCATCCAGGCGCTTGATTTCGTGGCCCGCAAGCTCCCCATGAAAGACGGCAAGACCATTCGCGACCTCCTCGGCATGGCCGAGAAGACCTTCAAGAAGCTCCGCAATGATCCCGAGATGATGGAGCCGGCGTGGATGCTGGCCGCGGCGCTGAAGCAGATCGAGACGATCTCGAAGGAGCTCACCAAGCGTCCGGATGCCATCCAGCTCGTGCTCCTCAACGCCCCGCCGCTGCTCGACATGGTGGGGACGGTATTCGGCGCCCACCTGCTCATGGACCAGGCCATCCTCGCCAAGGAGAAGCTGGCTGCGATCCTCACTGAGAACGGTGTCGGGACCGAGGACAAGAAGGCTTACAAGGAGTTCCTCACGGGCAACGCTGAGGCGGCCTTCTACCACAACAAGATCCAGACGGCGATCCACTTCGCCTACCGGGCGCTGCCCACCGTCGCGGCGAAGGGCGCTGCGATCCGGTCGGGCGAGAAGGCTCCTCTCTACTCGATCATGTAAAGCAATTCGTCCCTCCGAGTTCCTCGGCGGGACGAATTGCTGGATAGAAGAGGATCAAAGACAAGAAAAAGCCCCCGCAGCCGCTGTGGGGGCTTCCCGCAATTCAGCCCGCCAACGATGTTGGCGGGCTGAATTGCATGTCGACGTTGCCTCACAGGTACCGAGGAGCGAGCGCGCTCAAGTCACGCAACAGTCACATCCTGGCACAAATAGACATCTTGAATCGCGTTGAGCAGGGTGACTCCGTCGCTCATGGGTTTCTGGAACGACTTGCGACCCGAGATCAGACCCATGCCGCCGGCGCGCTTGTTGATGACCGCTGTGGTCACCGCTTGGGCGAGGTCGTTGTCGCCCGAGGCACCACCCGAGTTGATGAGGCCGGCGCGGCCCATGTAGCAGTTGACCACCTGCCAGCGGGTGAGCTCGATGGGGTTGTCCGGAACCAGCTTGTCATACACCAGGGGGCTCGTCTTGCCGAAGCCGATCGCGGTGTAGCCGCCATTGTTCTCGGGTTGCTTCTGCTTGATGATGTCGGCCTCGATGGTCACGCCGAGGTGGCTGGCCTGGCCGGTGAGGTCGGCCGAGGCGTGGTAGTCGACCCCGTCCTTCTTGAAGGCCGAGTTGCGGAGGTAGCACCACAGAATGGTGAACATCCCGAGTTCGTGCGCCTGCTGAAAGGCGTCGGAGATCTCCATCACCTGTCGCCGGCAGCCCTCCGAGCCGAAGTAGATGGTGGCGCCGATGCCGGCCGCGCCGAGGTTCCAGGCTTGCTCGACCGACGCAAACAATGTCTGGTCAAAGAAGTTGGGGTAGGTCAACATCTCGTTGTGGTTGATCTTGACGATGAAGGGAATCTTGTGGGCGTAGGTCCGCGACACCGCACCAAGTACGCCGAGGGTCGAGGCGACGCCGTTGCAGCCTCCCTCCACCGCCAGCTGGACGATGCTCGCGGGGTCGAAGTAGATCGGATTCGGCGCGAAGGACGCGGCGCCCGAGTGCTCGATCCCCTGATCAACCGGGAGAATCGAGATGAAGCCGGTGCCCGCCAGACGCCCGTGGTCATAGAGGCTCTGCAGCGAGCGCATCACCTGCGGCGAGCGGTCGGTTGAAACCACCACCCGGTCCACGAAGTCCGGACCCGGCAGGTGGAGCTGGTCCGAAGAGATGCCCGTGCACTGATAGTCGAGCAGGGAGGCCTGCTCTCCGAGTTGCTGTTTGATGGTGTCGATCATGATGTCTCCTCCCATGTGCCGGGGTATTGTACACGCGCGAGCCCGCGTCCGCGTCGGAGTCCCTTCTTCGTGTCTTTGTGGTTTGTTCCAGAGATGCGCTGCCGACTTCAAATCGACCTTCTGCCGTCGCGCTTCCCGAGGTTGCCCCCTCCGACGATATTTGGGACTCAGCGCTTTGCCTGGCATAACGCGACACCGCCCAAAATCGTCGGAGACGGCACGCCCGGTCGTCGCGCCCAAGCGCGGGTAACAGGCTCAAGCAGACGACCGACCCTCGCGCCGGTAATTCCTAATTCCTAGTTCCTAATTCTTAATTCCGCCCGTACCGCAGACCAAAAAGCGCTGCCAAGAGAGTTCCCTTGACGACCGTAGTCACTGCAATTGCGAACCACACCGCCTCCACCCCCCATCCGGCCGTAATCAGGAACATCGCGAGGGGTACGCGGGACGCCGTGAAGCCGATCTCGATCGCGGCCGGCACGGCGGTCCACTGGGTTCCCGCGAACGCTCCCAGCAACACGACCTCGGCCGCCATGAAGAGTTGGGTGAGACCCACCAAGAGCACATAGGTCGTGCCCGCCGCTACGACCTCGGTATCGTCCGAGAAAATTCCGATCGCCACATCGGGGAAGCTCACCAACGCGACGGTCACCGCCCCTACGGGCAAGCAGGTCAGGAAAAGCGCCCGCCATGCGCTTCTCACCGCCCTCCCGGAGTCGCCCGCGCCAAGGTTCTGCCCGACCAGCGTCGTTGCCGCCGCACCCATGCCGGCGCACACGAAATAGTTGAGGACCTCCAGCTTGTGACCGATGCCGAGCGCTGCCACCGCCGGTGTGCCGAAGGAGGTGATGACGCGAGTCAGCAGGATGTAGATGAGCGAGAAGAACGCGCCCTCGAGGCCGAGGGGCAGACCCACCCGGAGAGCCCGCCAGGTCTCGAATCGGGGCGGACGCAAAAAGGCGAAGGGAGCGGGTCGGATTCCCAGCCTGCCGAGCAGGACCCAGCCCCACGCCAAGGCCACCAGCCACGAGAGGACGGTTGCCAGCGCCGCCCCAGTCACCCCAAGCGCAGGCAGCGGGCCGAGCCCGAAGATGAGCAGCGGATCGACGACGAGATTCACCGCCGCGGCCAGCGCTAACAGCTTGAGCGGTGTTTTCGCGTCGCCCACCGCGCGAAAGGCCGCCGACAACCACACGAAGAGAAAGTAGGCTGGCATACCGACGAGAATCACCCACATATAGTGCAGGCCGTCTGCAGTCACCGCCGGCGCCGTCCCCATAAAGGCGAAGATCGCGTGGCTGGAAAGCAGGCCGGCAGTGGACACCAGGGCCGAGCCCCACACCCCCAGCGTCTGACCGGCCGTCGCCGCCCGGGCCGCCGCCCCGGTGTCGCCTTCACCCACCGCCCGCGAAAGCACCGAGCCCGAGCCCGAGGCCGCACCGTCCCCCAAGGTCTGGGCGAGCCACATCATGAAGCCGGCGGTGGAGGCGGCGGCGAGAGCCACCGGACCGACCCGGCCGAGCCAGAAGGTGTCCACCACCAGGAAGCCGGCCTGCAGCAGCGCCGCCAGGGCCGCCGGCGCCCCCAAGTGGAGAATCGCCCGGTCGATCGAGCCCGAGACCATGAACTCGCGGTGGCGGAAAACGTCAGTCACGACGGAGGAGAATAGCAGGAGGGAAATTAGGAATTAGGAATTAGGAATTACCGGCGCGAGGAAACGCCTCGGTGACTCGAAGCGTTTTGCCCGCGTTTGGGCGCCAGTAACTAAAAACTCAAAACTAAGAACTAAAAACTAATGGCTACGTCCTCCCCACGACCTCCGTCTCCTCGCTGAACTGAATCCCCAGCCGCTCGAGCTCTTCTAGCGCCGGTTCGTAGAACTCGGGCATGACAGGTACGATGACGCCGGGTTGGCTGAAGCGGCCCTCGAGGATGAAGCGCGCGCCAACCGCCGCAGGCAGGCCGACGGTGCGGTTCATCGAGGAATCTCCGCCCGGGATGCCGAAGTCGATCATGGTCGAGGTGATGTGCTCTACGCGATCCGGGAACTCGGCAACAAAGGTGTGCTGGAGCACCAGCATGTCGCGTTCGCCTTCGGAGTACGACATCTTCTCCAGCATGCGCGCGGTGAGGATGTCCACCGGCGCCTTCGGTCCAGGCAGGGGATCATCACCCAGGAGGCCGAGCCACTCCATCTTGGCGAGCTCGGGGCCATCGGCCGGGATACCGAGGTGAGCCGCGACCTTTGCCTTCAAATTGGAGGTCTCGGTTGCACCTGCGAGACGGGCGGTGAGATCCGCATAGGACCTGCCCTCGAGACCCTCGATCTCGTCGGTTCGCAGCCAGCCGAGGCGCGCGACCTGCTTCATCGCGGCGCACCAGCCCGGGAAGCGTAGGGTGCCGCGGAACATGACGTCGCGGGGGTCGATGCCGTAGGTCTCGGTGTAGGGCATGGAGTCGCGGTTGGGGTAGCCCTCGAGGACCGTCTCCTCACCTTCGATAACCACCGACGCCGGCCACACATGGTCGAAGAGCTCCTGTCCCGGAACCTCTTCGACCCGTGCATCGCGACGGTAGCGCGCGTTGTTAAGGCCGGCGAGTAGGACCCCTCGCGGACTCCACGAAAACTTGTAGCCGTATGGGTTGTCGTTCGCTTCGGGCGCCGGCAGGCCGCCACAGTAGGACTGGAAGGTGGTGATCTCACCGCCCTCGGCCTGTACCCGGTGGATCACCTTCATCGCCGTCATGTGGTCGATGCCGGGATCGACGCCGATCTCGTTGAGCAGGATCACGCCCTTGGAGCGGGCCTCCTCATCGAGCGCCGCCATGTCGTCCTTGACGTAGGAGGTGGTGACCATGTTGGTGCCGGTGTCGAGACAGGCCCGTGCGACCTGCGCGTGAAACTGCCACGGCAGAAGGCTCACCGCCAGGTCGTGGTCGGCGATGATCGCCTCGAGCCGCTCGGGCTCCTCGGTGATGTCGTATGCCATCGGTGTCCCGTGGGGATGCCCGTCGAGGATGTCCTCCGCCTTGCTCACCGTGCGGCTGGCAACGGTGACGTGGAACCCGTGGTCCAACAGATAGCGAACGTGGGCGCGGACCACCAGGCCTGCCCCAAAGACGACGACTCTCTTCATTCCGTTCTCCTTCCATGTGGACCACTACCGCTAGGCCAGCGGCTCCACTTTTTCGCTGAATTCAAGGCCCTCCGCGCGCAGGCGGGAGAGCACGGCATCACAGATGGCGGGATGGGTCGGCAGCCGGCAGCCGGAGAGATCGAGCTCGCCCGCAAAGAGCATCTCCACCGCGATGGCGGCGGGCAGCCCCACGGTCTTGGCCATCGCCGACATCTCCAACGGCTCACCGTACTCCACCATGGTGAAGGTCTGGCGCTCGGCCGGCCGGTCCTCGTTCGGGAACTCCACCTCCATCTCGTGGACGATGATTACCATGTCGCGCGATCCCGGCGTCGGGGCGAGCCGGGTCTCGAGCAGGTGCGACAGCATCGCAGCCGGGGTGGTCCCAACGCAACCGACAGGCTCCGGGTCGAAAAGTCCAAGGAAGCGCAGGTTCTTCATCAGATTGCCGGTCGGATTCAACTCGAGGAAGAGGGTCGCAGCCTCTTCGACATGCTCCTCGGCTACCGGAACGGGTAGGAACATTCCTACAACCTGGCGCGGCGAGAGCTCGCACAGACCCGGGATGCTGAGAGTGTCGTTGGTGAGGCCGAGGCGCACGATCTTTGCCCAGGTCTCGCAGAAGCCCGGGTGGCGTAGAGTGCCGCGGATCATGGTGTGAACCCCGTCGAGGTCGAAGTGCTCGAGGTAGGACAGCGAGTCACGGTTCGGATAGGCCTCGAGACTACCGACCCCATCCACCTCGACCGGCCAGGTGTAGTAGAAGAGCCTGTCGTGGGGGACCAGGCGGATGTTGCCGTTGAGAAGGTATTGGGCGCCCGCCCAACCCGACGTCACCACATTCCATGGATTCCAGGTGACCAGATATCGCAGCGGGTTTGAAAGCGAGTCGGGCGAAGGAATACCGCTCCCGAACGAGCGGAACGCACGAATCCTGCCGCCACGTTCGATAGATTTGCGAACCGCCTCGGCGGCCATCATGTGGTCGATGCCGGGGTCGAGGCCCATCTCGCCGAGAAGCAGCACCCCCCGCTCACGAGCCCGGACGTCGAGGCCCCGGGTCTCGTCCTGGAGGTAGGAAACCGACACCATGTGCGTGCCCGACTCCACACAGAGGCGGGCCACCCGGCCCTGGAAGCCCGGCGCGAGCACGTTGGCCACCACATCGGCGGCGCCGATGCGGCCCGCCAGCTGCTGCTCGTCGCCGGCGTCGAGAGTAACGGCACGGCCATTGGGATGGTCGCCGACCCGATTCCGGGCCAGCTCGATGTCACGGTCGGCGACGGTCACCTGCCAGCCCCGGCCGGAGGCGTCGTCGAGAAGACGCTGGATGAGATAGGGCGCCGACCGACCGGCCCCCAGTACCAGGATTCGCCGCATGGTTGACTAACCTCCCACCCGAGGCTAGGTGGCCAGGGTCGCTACCATCACCGCTTTGATGGTATGCAGCCGGTTTTCGGCCTGGTCGAAGACTCGCGACTGCGGTCCCTCGAAGACCTCGTCGGACACCTCGCAAATCTCGGGGTATCGCTGTGCAACCTCGGTTTCGAGGTTGTGAAAAGCTGGCAGGCAGTGGAGAAAGATCGTGTCCGGGCGCCCCGAGGCAGCCATCAGCTCCCCGGTTATCTTGTATGGGCTGAGAAGCCGGATACGCTCCTCGATCAGGTCTTCCTCCCCCATCGAGACCCACACGTCGGCGTAGACGGCGTCTGCGCCTGCGAGCCCGTCCTGTATGGAATCTGTGACCGCCACCGAGCCACCGGCGGCGGCCGCGAGCTCGGCCACCGCCGACACCTGGTCAGCCTCGGGCTGTAGCTCGGCAGGGGCGACGATGCGCCCGTTCATTCCCAGCTTGGCGCAACCCACCATCAACGAGTTCGCGACGTTGTTGCGACCATCGCCCACATACGCCAGCGTGCGCCCCTCGAGGCCGCCAAACTCCTCCTCGATCGTGAGCACGTCGGCCAGGACCTGGGTTGGGTGCCATTCGTCGGTCAGGCCGTTCCACACCGGCACGCCGGCGTGCTCGGCGAGGATCTCCACTGTCTGGTGCGAAAACCCGCGAAACTGGATTCCGTCGAACATCCGACCCAGCACCCTGGCGGTGTCCGCCACCGTCTCCTTCTTGCCGAACTGGATGTCATTCTTGCCCAGGTACTCCGGGTGGGCCCCCTCGTCGACGCAGGCGACCGTGAAGGCGCAACGGGTCCTCGTCGAGGGCTTCTCAAAGAGAAGGGCGATGTTCAGCCCTTCGAGCGCCTGATGGCGGATCCCCGCGTGTTTCTTGGCCTTGAGATCCGCCGCTAAGGCCAGAAGCTCCCGGATTTCATCCCCAGAGAAATCGAGCAGTTTGAGGAATGAACGTCCCTTGAAA
>DAOWFV010000122.1 GCA_030637805.1 Acidobacteriota bacterium
ATCCGAGAGAAGCAATGTAAGTCCTCGTTCGAGGAATGACAAGCGATCAGCCTTCGATTACTCCTCTGAGCTGCTGCGCCAGGTCTGAGTCGCCGCGCACCATGGTCTCCTCGCGGCGCGGACCGGTGGAGACGATCACCACGGGAACTCCGATCTTTGCCTCGAGGAAACGCAGATAATCCTCCGCCTCCAGTGGCAACTCTTCCTCGCGGACGACGCTTTCGGTGGGCGACGACCATCCCGGGAGCTCCTCGAGAACGGGCTCGATGACGGCCGCGACCTCGGGATCGGCGGGGAAGGTGTCCAGTGTGCTCCCGTCCGGGAGGCGGTAGGAGGTGGCAACTTTGAGGGTCTCGAAGCCGTCGAGCACGTCGAGCTTGGTGACGGCCACCGCGTCGATGCCGGCCACTTCGACCGCATAGCGGGCGGCCACGGCATCGAACCAGCCGCAGCGTCGCGGCCTGCCGGTGGTGGTGCCGAACTCGGCGCCGCGCTCGCGTAGCTGTTCACCGGTGGCATCGTCGAGCTCGGAGGGGAAGGGACCGCCACCGACACGGGTGGCGTAGGCCTTCATCACTCCCAGCACAGGTCCGAGCAGTCGTGGTCCCACCCCGCAGGACGCGGCCGCGAAGCCCGGCAGGCACGAGGAGGAGGTGACGTAGGGATAGGTCCCCCAGGCGAGATCGAGGAGGACCCCTTGCGCTCCCTCGAAGAGCACCGGCTCGCCCGCGGCGCGGTGGCGCCTGAGCGCCGGCCCCACCTCGTCAAGCAGGGGCGCGAGCCGTGCAGCCGCCGTCGTGATCTCCTGCATGGCGGCCTCGAGGTCCACGGGCTCGGCGCCGAAGAGGGTCTTCAGCTCGCGGTTGTGCTCCTCCATCAGGGGCAGGGCGTGCTCGCGCAGCCGGATCGGATCGGCGAGAAGGTAGGCGCGCAGGCCCCGCCGTTGGGCTTTGTCCTGGTAGGCGGGCCCGATGCCGCGACCAGTGGTGCCGATCTTGGCCGAGCCCCTGGCGCCCTCACGAGCGCCGTCGAGCGCGCGGTGGGTGGGCAGGATCAGGGTCGCGCGTGGCGACAGCGCGATGCGTCCCTCCACCGAAACGCCCTCACTCGAAAGCCGGTCCATCTCCGAAACCAGCGCGGTGGGCTCCACCACCATCCCCGAGGCGAGGTAGCAGCGCACACCCTCGTGGATGATGCCGGAAGGCACCAGGTGGAGGGCGAAGCGCCGGTCGGCGTAGCGTACGGTGTGGCCGGCGTTGTGGCCGCCGTTGTAGCGAACCACTGCCGCAAAAGCCGCCGACAGCAGGTCGACGACCTTGCCCTTGCCCTCGTCACCCCATTGGCCGCCCACGATCATCAACGAGTCAGCGCTCATCAGACCTCCGGCCGCACATCATAGCGCTCCGGCGAGAATAGACCAAGTGGTCTCAGTTGTTGACATCATCGGGTGTGAGCCGCAATGCCACATGCGCGAGGGCGAACCAGGAGATGTTCCCTGCTCTGATAGACTCCGGATCGCCTTTGTATCGAGCGAAGGACACGAGAGGAGATGAAGGATGAATCGTGAAAACCGACGTCGGATTATCACATGGGTGGCACCCTTTGCCACGACCGCTTGCCTGCTGATCGCCGCCGCGGCATTCTCGGCCGCTCCCGACGCCCCGGCCGCTCCCGGCGAGTTTCTCGGCTCCGACCTCCTCACCGAGGATGCGGACGCAACCAGCGGATTCTACGCCGCGCTCTTCGGTTGGGACGCCGAGAAGGTCGAGGAACGCGGCTATGCCTTGCACCATCAGGGCCGTCTGATCGCAAGCATAAGCCAGATCAACAACGCCGCCCCGGAGGTCGACGAGTCGTTTTGGCTGGTTGGGATCGCCGTCGCCGACCTCGACAAGGCGGTGAAAGCGGCGAAGAGGCTGGGGGCCGAGATCCGCGAAGAGATCACCGAGGTGCACGGCTACGGCCGTTTTGCGGTCATCATCGACCCGCAGAAGGCCCCGCTGATGCTGATCGAACCCGGGGAGCGCCGCATCGGAGGGACCGAGGGCCCGGGGTCCTGGGTGTGGGCCGAGCTGTGGACCGACGACGTCGATGCGGCCGCGAATTTCTACACCGAGGTGATCGGATATGAGCAATCCGAGGTCGAGCGGCGTGACGAAAAGTACCGCGTCTTCCAATTCGGGGAGGAGCTCCGCGCCGGGCTGGTAAAGATCCCGCCCGAGCTCGAAAATGTAGAGCCCGGATGGGCGCCCTACGTGGGAGTCGAGAACCTCGACAAGACCATGGTCCGGGTTCGTGAGCTCGGCGGCCGGGTGATCTTCGCGACCAAGGACAACCCCGTGCGCGGCGCGGTGGCCCTGATCGTCGACCCCGCCGGGGCGGCTCTTTTCGTCTACCAGATCGGCAGCGCCAAGGAGGTGAACGAATGAAACCGATTGCACGATTGATCTTCGGGGCTCTGCTGGTGATGGTTCTCGCCCTCACCTGGACCGCCTGCGGCAGCTATGACGACGGCTACACCGGTTCGACGACCGTCTACGTGAACCACGGTTACGGGGGCTACGGTTACGGATGGGGCTCCGGATGGGGCGGCTACGGGGGCTACGGCGGCTACGGGGCCTACGGCCCCCGCCGGTAATCAGGTCTCAGGTCTCAGGTCTCGGGTTTCATTGAAAAACTACGGAAGTTACAAATAGGGCATGACATCGCAGAAGTCGAACGAACCTGCGACCTGCAACCTGAGACCTGAAGCCTGAGACCCTACTTGTGGCGCGCTCTAATCACCAGCGGGGGCCGTAGGCCCCGTAGCCGCCGTAGCCCCCGTAGCCGCCCCATCCGGAGCCCCATCCGTAACCGTAGCCCCCGTAACCGTGGTTCACGTAGACGGTCGTCGAACCGGTGTAGC
>DAOWFV010000171.1 GCA_030637805.1 Acidobacteriota bacterium
CATCCAGGAAGCGGCCGAGCGCGGCGTCCTCGCCGGCTATCCGATGGTGGACTTCAAAGTGACCCTCACCGACGGCAAAGAGCACTCGGTGGACTCCTCGGAGATGGCCTTCAAGATGGCCGGCCGCAAGGCCTTCAGGGAGGCAGCCGCCAAGTGCAAAGCGACTCTCCTCGAGCCGATCATGCAGATCGAGGTCTACGCCCCGGAGGAGAACCTCGGCGACGTCATGGGCGACCTCAACTCGCGACGTGGCCGGGTGCAGGGGATGGACACCGATAGCGGCACCACAACCGTCAAGGCTAAGGTGCCGCTAGCGGAGATGCTCACCTATGCGCCCACCCTGCGTTCCATGACCGGCGGACGTGCTGACTTCCACATGGAGTTCGCAAACTACGCCGTGGTCCCCAAGCAGCTCCAGGAGAAGCTCATAGCCGCTGCAGCCAGCGATGAAGAAGAAGAAGACGAATAGAATTCGGAATTCGGAATTAGGAATTCGGAATTATCGGCGCGGGGAAGCGATCGGGTGGCTCGGACCAAGATGCCCGCGCCTGGGCGCGACCCAAAAGCTGTCATCCTGAGCGGAGCGACCCGTAAGGGGCGCGAAGTCGAAGGATCCCCCGAAGAAGGAGAGTGTTGAATGTTCTGCTTCTCTCCAACTCAAAACTCAAAACTCAAAACTCAAAACTCTACAGCTGTGCTGACTCCCCCCACTCCTCGACGCGCTTCAGATACTCCTGATCCTCGTACCTTTCCAGGCTAAAGGCCCTGGCATATGAGGGCAAAGGCCCTCCGGTGACGTGCAGGGCCAGTAGCTCGGCGGTGGCCGAGGAGGCCATCAGCCCGAAGCCCGAGAGCGCGCCGTGGACGAAGGCGCCCTCCACCTCGAGCGGGCAGGCGAGGGGCCGGTTCTCACGAGTCTTGGTGTAGTAGCCGCCGTCCACGAAAGGTCGGGGCAGCCGCTCACGGTAGGCGTCCATCCCGGGGATCATCGCCGCCAGGCCGCGAAGGCAGACCTCGGCGTAGTGCTCGGGAATCGGCAGCGGGAAGACCTCGGGGACCTTTTCTGCGTGGTAGGGCCAGAGGATTATGAGGTGGCGGCTTCCCGTGCCGCCCTCGGGGCGAGTGTGAACCCCGGCCGGCATCTCTCCGACCAGCCCGCGGGTTTCGTCCGACCCCGCCAGCACCTCGCGTACCTCCTGGCTCCATTGGAGCTCTTGCGGATCCTCCCAGATGAGCAGCGGCGCGTCGCGTGGCACGACCCCGAGGTGATCCTCCACCGAGACCTTGAGATGGAGCTCCGAGAAGACCGGCAGCTCGAGACCGAGCATAGCCGCCACCGGCTTCAGGTACGGCCCGCCGGCGTTGACGAAACGAGGGGTCGAGATATCGATGGTCTCACCGGGAGCCGCAACGTGGACCGCGCGCACCCGGCCCCCCTCGACCGCCACCGTCTCCACCCGGCCCTCCACCAGCTCCACTCCAGCCTCGCGGGCGCGCTCGAGCTGGAGCATGCCCAGCTGCTGGCCCGAGAACCAGCCGCACCGCCGGGTGTGGAGGACCGCGATGGTCTCCGGCGGGAGGTAGGGGAAGGCCTGCCGGATCAGCACCTCGTCGAGGATCAGATCGGCACCCTCAGGCTGGTCCTCCCAGCCTTCGCGAGGCGACACCAGGTACGCCAGATCACTCACCCGCCCGGTGTGAACCCTCAGAGGGCCGGCGCCGAGTGACTCGGCCAGCAGAGCGCCATCGCGCATTGCCTCCGCCCGCGCCGGGTCGGCGGTGACGTAGGCGTAGCCGCGGCGGCTCATGCAGAAGTGGTTTTCGCTCGTTTTGGCCAGCTCCTCGAGCAGGTCGATCGAGCGGTTCATCAGCCGGACCATCGCGTCGTCCGGTCACGGACACCAGATGCGGTAGGCCTTGGTCGACTTGTCCGAGGTCAGGCTCAAGGGCGCGCGCTCATCCACCAACACCACCCGACGCACCCCATGGCGAACCGCCAGGTGATAGGCCGCGGAGATCCCCGCGATCCCCGCCCCACAGATCACGACCTCGGCTGTTCGCGACACCTTCACCTCCCGAGCAAATCTTCGAGCGCCTCGGCCGGCGAGACCACCCGAACCCCACCGACCTCCGTTCCGAAGAGATGCCCGAAGTTGCTGCGGTCGCCGGTGACCAGCAGGTCGGCGCCGGCTGCGGCGGCCGCGGCGAGGATCGGCGCGTCACTGTTCTGAAGACCGTGGCCGGCGGCTGAATCCACCATCCGGGGGCCGGCCTCCCCGACAAGGCCCAGCCTTTCCAGAAGCGAATCCAGAACCTCCGCGCCCCGCTGCGATTTGAGCCCGAGGTTGCGGCGCGCCTCTTGAATCGCGTGTGGTGAGGCGACGAGCTCGCACCGTCCGGCAGCAGCCAACCGAAAGAGAGCCCGCGCCCGACCTTGTGGCCAGTGTGCAGCCGCGGCGATGACGTTGGCGTCAAGAAGAAGGCGCAAATTACTCCTCGACGGCCTCGCGCACGCGCTTGGCCTCCTCGGCGCTCATCTCGTCCTCGGCGAGGAACTCGCGCACCCGGACGTCGCTGTAGATCTCGATCGGGTAAACCCCGGCCGGCCGCAACAGGATCGAACCATCGGGAGTTGCCTCCACCAGCAGCAACATCTCTCCCTCGAGCCCGAGTGCGTCGAGGACAGCTTTGGGGATCGAGATCTGACCCTTCTTGCCCAATTTGACGGTTTCCATGTTTCCAATATACCAGAAATCCGGGAATCCGGAAACAAGGAACAGACCAGAAATCCTCCTTGGGGTGAGGTAGATGCATCCGGTTTGAGGCGGCCCGGCGGGCGGGCGGAAATTCCGAATTCCGAATTCCGAATTCCGAATTCCAGTTAGGATGTTCCTGTCTCCTGCCGGAGTGGCGGAATGGTAGACGCTGGGGACTTAAAATCCCCTGGGTGTAAACCCATGTGGGTTCGAATCCCACCTCCGGCACCATTTAGAATCAATTACTTAGGATCGCTGGCCC
>DAOWFV010000259.1 GCA_030637805.1 Acidobacteriota bacterium
AGGTCGCGTCACCGACCAGTAGCGCAAATCCGAAGCTCTGAAACGCGCGATGACCGGACGCGGAAACGAATAAGGAATTCGGAATTCGGAATTTTCGGCACGCGGAGGCGATCGGGTGGCTTGGAAAACCTTGCCCACGCTTGGGCGCGGTACTTCGGAGGTGCCTGGCATCCTCTCGGGAAGCGCGACGAAAGAAGGTCGCGTTGAAATCGGAAGCGCCCTTCCGATCATCGGGCACGGACGCGGACGCGTGATCGCGATGCCTCAGCTCTCGGTGATCGGTTTCTCGGTCACCTCAAAGCGCACGCCTCGCTCCTCCAGGTGCTCCATGATGGAGTCGAAGCAGACCTGGTCCCGGCCGACGAGCTCGGGCGGCGACAGGCCGGGCTCTGAGTACAGACCGGCAGCGAGCACCCGCACCATCGCGGTGCAGGTGAAGCCGGTGGTGCGGGCCATGGAGGTGATGCCGGACTCGTGGTCGAACCGATCGAGGAGGTCGTAACGAACCCTGACGGCTTCGCCGTCCCGGACACCCTCCACCTCCACCCGCATCACGGTCACGTCCTCCTCGCCCTCCTCGAGCTGCCAGGCAGGGATCAGAAGCTGCGCCGTGAGGTCGATCGGGCGCACCTCCGCCCCACCGACCTGCACCCACTCCTCGCTGAAGAAACCGGTGTCAGCTAGCATGCGCATGCGCTCACAGTGCCCCGGGTAGCGCATGGTCTTCTCCTTCATCTCCGGCACCTTCGAGGTCTTTAGCAGAGTGCGCAGGCCGTCGGTGTTGAAGGCCTCGAGGGAGCCGACGCCCTCAAAGTCGAGGACCTCCAGCTCCGTGAGAGCCGGCCGAGTCACAACCCTCCCCTCCTCCACCAGCCGCGCCGGCCGCGTGTACTCGGCGATGACGTCGATGGGCGAGAAGACCGCGCGGTACTCGTACGGCCAGTGGCGCGCCACCGGCAGCCCGCCCACGTAGCAACAGAAACGGTCCACCCGGTCCCACGAGGCCTCCGAGCGGCCGAGAATCAGGTTCGAGCAGCCCGGGGCGACGCCGCAGTCCATCACCGCCGTCACCCCTCGCTCCAGAGCCACCTCGTGCAGCGGCCATGGGTCTTGCTCGAAGAACGAGATGTCGACGATGTCGACCCCGGCGTCGATCACTCGGCCCAGAGTGGCAAAGCCCATCGGCCCCGGAACCGCCCCGACCGCAAGGTCGAAGCCCTCGACCGCCCGCGCCACCTCGCCCCGCCGAGCCAGATCTGCCTGCCGGACGGCGAGGTTTGGGATCTTCGCCAGCCGATTCAGGGCATCCTCTGAGACGTCGGTGACCGTCACCTCCAGGCCGCTTTCCGCCGCCAGGTCTCGGGCGATCGCCTGCCCCACCCTGCCGGCTCCGAGCACGATCACACGCATGAACCCACCTCCACGCTGCAGGGTACACGACCCGTGCCCGAGTATCTGTGTGCCGCCTTTCGCCTACAATGGCGCGGAAGGCTCCCGGCCGGGCCTCTCGATCACTCGAGGAGAAGGAGACGCCCATGAACGATCCGATGCTGAAGGGTTCCTGCCTGTGCGGCGGAGTCGCCTACGAGATGCGGCCGCCCTTCGTTTTCTTCCACTACTGCCACTGCAGCCGCTGCAGGAAGAGCTCGGGCTCGGCCCATTCCACCAACATCCTCGTGCGGGCCGACCAGTTCGCCTGGACCAGGGGTGAGGACCTGGTCAAACGCTACGAGGTGCCCGAGGCCGAGCACTACTGCACCGGCTGGTGCTCCGTCTGCGGTTCGGCGGTGCCCTGGCAGTCGCGGAACAAGAAGGGCTACCTCGTCCCGGTGGGCACACTCGACGACGACCCAGGCAGCCGACCCCAGAGCAATATCTACTTCGACTCGAGAGCGCCGTGGTACACGCCGGTCGGCGACCTGCCGACCTTACCCGAGGGAGGGTGAGTCGGCAGCCAACGGATACCCGCTCACGGAAGAGTTTTGAGTTCTTAGTTTTGAGTTTTGAGTTGAGCGCTTCTCACGGGCTTGCCGTGGCACGGCCCACGCGCGTTCCAGAGTTCCGGATTTGCGCTACTGATAGGTAACGCGACATTCTGTCGTCGCGCTTTCCGAGAGGATGGCGCCTCCGATCAGCGTGCGTTATGAGGCTCCGGGTTGGCGCTGCTGATTAGGTGATGCGGCCTTCTGTTGTCGAGCTCCCCGAGAGTGCCCCCTCTAACAATGTTGGGACCCAACATTCCAGGTTGTTGCAGCAGCCACGCTCCCAACATTGTTAGAGACTGCACGTCCGGTCATCGCGCCCAGGCGCGGGCAATCTGACCCAATCTCCCCGGCTGCTTCCCCGCGCCGATAATTCAAAAGTGAACCTCCACCGGCTGAAGCCGGTGGCTTCTACTGCGCCGTGTCGACTGGAAGTCGACTTAACTTACTTGCCAATGGTGAAATCGTCGTCATGGGACGGCTCCATCTC
>DAOWFV010000232.1 GCA_030637805.1 Acidobacteriota bacterium
ACAGCGGGTGGCCTGCCGGCCGCGGCTGCGGTGGCCGCGACTGATGTGAGGGCAGCGAACACCAGCAGCTTCATACCCTATTGATAAACCCTGCCGGCTGAGAATGCAACGCGCTCTACTTTAATTCAGAAACTCGTCCGAGTTCTCCAGGGCACGCTGCCGCAGCTCCGCTGCCTTCTGAGAGTTTTTCGCGGCCTTGGCCTCATCACCCTCGAGACGGGCGAGGCGCGCGAGGGCGTCATAAACCTCCGGCTCCTTGCCGTCCCACCAGCGAGCTCGTTTGAGGTATCGCCGCGCTTGATCCAGGCTGCCCCGCATCATCTCCACGTCGGCTATCGCGATCAGCGTGAACGGGTTTCGGCTTCCGTCGGCCGCCGCTTTCAAGGCGGCGCGCGCCTCGTCCTCGCGACCCATGTCTCTGAAGATGTGGGCCATGTTCGTGAGAGCCGAGGAATTTCCGGGGTCGACGACCAGCGCTTTCTGGTGGGCCGACAAGGCACTGTCGATATCTCCCAATCGAGAGTGGGCAACGCCGAGGTTGACCCAGGCCGGGGCCCATTCCGGAGCGAGAGCGATGGCGATCTCGAGGTGGCGGAGCGCCTCTTCAAGGTCGTCTTCACGGATCGCGAGACCGCCGTGGTTGGTGTGATAGATAGCGGAGGCCACGACGTCGTCGACGACGGTCTTGTTGATGTACGGGCCAGATCCGGTGACGTAGAAATCGAAGTAGTAGACCTTGGTCGGCATGCGAAAACCCACCACCACGTGCCGATTCACGATCACGAGGTCGTCCTCCTTTTCGATCTCCGGCTCGCGCTTGACCGCGAGCAAAAAGGTCGGGATGCCGAGGCTGCGCGACATGGCGACGAACAGCGAGGTGAAGGACATGCAGTTGCCGTGACCAGAAGCAAAGGCCTCCTCTGCGGTCAGGGTGCGCTGTTCATCGTAAGCGAAGGAAAATTCACCACTGTCGAAGAAGGCCCGTTGCAGCGCCAGCAGCTTGGCCTCCTGGCTCATCGTGGCATGGGGTCGTATTTGCTCCTCCGCCCATGCCGCCATCTCGTCGCTCACCAGGAAGGGATAGACCACGTCCCGCGGGTCGAGACCGCGCTCTCTCACCGCGCGCTCCCACTGCTCGTACCCGAAGGCCTGTGTCTCCAGTCCAGCTCGGGCAACACCGGCGACCAGAAGGATCGCTACAGCTGCCACGGCGCGAGCGCAGGTGGTCCGGTTCATCTATTAATCTTACGCCACAGGCCCAGATAGGTTTTCGATAGGCAGGTCAGTGGATCAGTTTTGAATTTTGAGTTTTGAGTTTTGAGTTATCGGCGCGAGGAGGCGATCCGGGCTGTTGAACCGGACTGCCCGCGCATGGGCGCGCTTCTTCGGAGGTGCCTGGCATCCCGATTCGCAGAAGAACGCCCCACTTTCTCAACAGCGTTTCCGCGGATCGGCGTGCCTGGCATCCTCTCGGGCAGAGTGCTGATAGATAAGGTCCCACTGAAATCGGAAGCGCTCTGCCGATTATTGGGCACGAGCTCGGGTTCGGGCACGGATAGAATTCGAACTCGGAATTCGGAATTTCGCCCGCCTACCCCGAGGCTGCGGTTGGCGGGATACGGCACAATGGGGTATTCCCGCGGTCAGATTCCGCGGATGATGGGGGTTAACGATGAAAAAAATGACCTGGTCCCTGATGCTGTTCTTGATCTCGGTCGCCCCGGCGACGTCGGCCGAACCGCCGTTTGCCTCGAGTTTCGAGGACGCCGCCCTGAGGATCGACTTCTACCACACGGGCAACGCAGATGAGGAGTCGATCGCCATCGACCGGCTCTACCGCCAGGGCATCTGGGCCGGTCCTCGAGCGCAGCTCGTCGACCCGTTCCCATACGGGCGATACCTGGTCGAGGTCCGGGACGCCGGCACCGGCAACCTCCTTTTCTCGCACGGCTTCGACAGCTACTTCGGCGAGTACCGCACCACCGGCCCGGCCGCCGATGGGACCTTGCGGACGTATCACGAGTCGGTCCTCCTCCCCTTCCCCAATCGCCCCGTGCGTGTGACCTTTTCGGCCCGGGGCCGCGACGGGAGTTTTCGAGTGATCGCCGAGTCGACCATCGACCCAACCTCCATCGCGATCTCGGCCGAACCGCCCGCCGGCGACGCGCTCGTGGTGGTGGCGCACGAGGCGGGCCCGCCTGCAGAGGTTCTCGACGTCGCCATCCTCGGCGAGGGCTACACCAGGTCGGAGGTCGAGACCTTCCGCGCCGACCTGGCGCGCGCCACGGCAGTCCTCCTCGGCCACGAGCCCTATTCGACGTACCGCAATCAGATCGCCGTCCGCGGCGTTCTCGCGGCGTCGAAGCAGAGCGGTTGCGATGAGCCCACACGGGGCCAATACCGGGACACCGCTCTCGGCGCCAGCTTCAACTCCCTGGGATCGGAGCGGTACCTCCTGACCGAGGACAATCGCAAGATGCGCGATGTGGCCGCCAACGTTCCTTACGACGCGCTGCTGATCATGGTTAACCACGACCGTTACGGCGGAGGAGGGATCTACAACCTCTTCTGCACCTTCACCGCCCACTCCCCCTGGGCCGGGTATCTCCTCCTTCACGAGTTCGGACCCTCCTTCGCCGGTCTCGCCGACGAGTACTACAGCTCGAGTGTGGCCTACAACGACTTCTATCCTCGCGGGCGCGAGCCGGTGGAACCCAACATCACTGCGCTGCTC
>DAOWFV010000095.1 GCA_030637805.1 Acidobacteriota bacterium
CACCGAACCCTGCGACCACAGGGGAAGCCGAACCCAACCCTCTTTCAGAACCTCGAGGCGCACTACGGCATCGAGGGTCAACAAGCCTGGATCCAGCCGCCCGCTGTACTCGGCGGAGCGGAGAAACGCCTCCCGTGGTGGCTCCGGCCCAGGTGTCGGCGCCGGTCGCGCACCCTCCACCAACTGTTTGAAGTCCTTCCACGAAAGGGTGACCTCGGTGTCGCCGAGATCGGGAAGCACCGATCGCTGCTGCCCGGCGAGCGGAAGGGCAACGGCCGGAACCAGCATGAGCAGGATGATCGCGCGACGCATCAAAAGCTCCCACCCGGCCGGGGCCGTTCGCGGAGTTGTGCCAACAGCGCATAACCCGCCAGGGCCGCCGCACAGGCTACGAAGAAGGCAATCCGATGGCCCGCCGAGGCGAGAAACACGGCCAGCAGGGCGAGACCGGTCATGCCCAGCCCGGCCCAGCGGACGCGGCGGTCGAGATCCCCGGCGAACCCGAACAGAAAGAGCAGGACGCCGCCAAGGCCGAAGGCCAGCGCCACCGTCCAGAACCGACCCAGCTCGGGCAGCCGCCACCCGGTGGGCACGTAACCCAGCCGAAGCACGGGCGGCTCCTCGGCGGTGAGTAGGCGACCGACAAAAGACAGCCGCAATCCGTCGCTGGGAACCTCGATCTGTACCGGCAACACGCCCAGGGCGCGGCCGCCCCCGAGGCGCTGCATCGCCATGTCGTGCGCCACGTTCTGATCGACCTGGGGAACCCGGGCCGGCCGAGATAACGGCTCATCCAGCTCCGCGTCGAGAACCTCCCCAACGAGCTTCTTGTCCTCGTCTCGCCCAACCGACTTCCGCTTGCCCCCGATCTCCGACAGCTCGGTCGAGCTCAGGGTTCGTTCTCTTCCCTCAGCCAGTACTCTCACATCGTCGACCGACGCCTCGTTGACACCGTCGCTGAGGTACGCCTGCCCCTGGCGTTGGACCAGGCCGAGCAGAAAGACCTCATCCGGGTTGGCGAGGTTGTAGGTCGCTCCACCGACAACTGCTATCCGATTCGCCCCCGGGTCCTCCTCGAGGTTGCCCCGAAATCCCACGTACCGTCGATCCCGCGGCAGGTAGAGGTCCCAGTGCATCTCGAGAACGTCGACGTCGAGTCCCGGAGCCCGAATGGGCCGCCTGCCGATTGCGGCCGGACGGCGACCGTCTTCGAAGTAGACTACCTCGACCACGAACGGTCGCAGCTCCCCCGATACGTCCATAGCCGTCCTGAAAAGCGGCACCAGGGTAGCGCCGACCTCGCGCCGGGCCGCCTTCACCGGCCGCTCCTCGAGATATGCCCCCCACAGGGTGGCCCCCGGCGGCAGCTCCAGTTCGAGGTACTGCTTGCGGTTGTTCTTGACGGTGTAGCGGGCGGAGGTCACGAGCTTGCCCCCAGGGCTGAGGAAAGTGTGGAGCCGCGCGGACTCGATGATCGTCCGCTTGACCGCCACGTCGCGGTGTTTCACGACCTCGAGGGGGACCATCACCGGGTGGCGGAGAAACTTGAAGCCGTAAAGAATCGCCTCGCCGTTGCCCACCACCAGGGCCGCCGGAAGCTCGGACGGGTCCACCGGGGTGGCGTTCTCGAGTCCTTCGCCGGGTGTGATCTCGACGTTGGTGGCGGCTGCCACCGCGAGAAAGCCCCGCTCCCGCAGCACATCACGGATGGCAATGTCCGGAAGAACCAGCTCGGCGCTGGTGCCGCCGAGCGGTTGTTCGAAGTTGAAGGAGAAACTGAGGCTGCCCTGGGCGAGGTAGTTGAGCTCGACCACCAGGAGATTGCGCCCGGCCTCATCGGCTGCTTCTTGGACCTCCCATCCCTCGAGGCCGTGCACGTCCACCCCGAGGACCGTGATCTCGCGCGGGATCTCGAGCCTGAAGGTGTCGACCCCGCGACCGTGGATGGTGAAGGAGACCGTTGTGGCGCCTCGCAGCACGCCCTCGCCGATGGACACCAGCGTCGCCAGCTCGCCGAAGATCTTCGACTCCCGGTCCTCGGTCTCGACTCTCTTGAACCAGCTCACCGCGGTGTCGCCCACCCGCTGCAGAGCCGCGCGCACCCGCGTCTCGCCGGCCGACCGAGCAAGCGACTGAACGACGGCGCCGTCCACCTGCAGGTCCACATCGTCCCGCGGAACCCGCAGGTCGACGGCCACCACGGGCGCCGGCGGAAAACGCATGCGTGCCGTGCGGGTTCCGCGGCTGTCCTGCACCCGCACCAGGTAATCAACCGAGAACTGGTGACGACCGGCGCCTTCGAGGGCGATGGTGTGGGCCCCGTTCTTGCGGTAGAGGCGGGCCGGCGCTCCGTCCATGCGCACCGACGCCAGGGCCACACCCTCTCCGATCACCGGCACCTCCACCCAGCGCTCGTCGTTGAGCACCTCCACCGTGAATATGAGGTTTACCCGGAGCTGCTGCTCGTCACCGCTCACGACCGCGGTTGCAACGCACTCCGAGAGCGCGAAGTCGACCGGGGGAGGCGGCACCACCGGCGTTGGTTGCGGTCGCCGAATCTCTTCCAGGATGAGCTTGAAGTCCTCCCACGGCACCACCACTCCCGTCCGCTCGAGGTCCGGCAGCTCTGCGGCGGGTTGCTGGGAACCTGCCAGAACGGCACCCGCGAGGATTGCGAGGAAGGTCATCGCGACGCGTCTGCTCATGATCAATCTCCCTTCTGAATGCGTGAGAGTCTCTCCATGGTACCGAGTTCCAGAATCTCCGGCGTCATCGAGTGCAAATCCCGTTCCGACTCGCTGCGCTATAGTTGCCGGCAAAGGAGGCGACCATGCGCGCGGTCATCACCGGCACCGGCATCTACATTCCCCCGACCACCGTCGACAATCACGCCCTTGCGCGGATCATGGACACCTCGGATGAGTGGATTCAGGTGCGCACCGGCATCGTTGAGCGCCACTATGCGAGCCCCGACGACGCCACCTCCGACTTGGCGGTGCCGGCGGCGCGACAGGCGATCGAGGATGCTGGGCTCCAGCCCACGGACATCGACTACCTGGTGGTCGCGACCATGACTCCCGACTATTACTTCCCGGGTTCGGCACCTTTTCTGCAACGCAAGCTCGGCCTCGAACACATTCCCTGTCTCGACATCCGCCAGCAGTGCGCCGGCTTCGTCTACGCGCTGCAACTCGCCGACGCGCTCATCCGCTCCGGCCAGCACCGCCGGGTGTTGGTGGTGGGGGCGGAGGTTCACGCTTCGTTGATTCCATGGACCAAGGAGACCTGGCGGCTGGCCTTGGGAGAGAGCGAGGGGCCGATTTCGCCCGAGGAGTTCGACCAAAACACCACCACTCGCGATCGTCTGGTGCTTTTCGGCGACGGTGCCGGGGCGGTGGTGGTGGAGGCCCGGGACGCGGATGACCGCGGGGTCCTCGATTGCCTGCTCCACACGAACGGCGACGAGGCCGAACGCCTGTGGACCAAGGCGGGCGGCAGCGCCTTCCGGCCCTACTTCACACCCGAGATGTACTACTCGGGCGACGTCACTCCCATCGTCGAGGGCCGAAAGGTCTATGCGCTCGCGGTCACTTTCATGCCCAAGGTGACGCTGGAGATCCTCGAACGCAACGGGCTTGGCATCGACGACCTGGACCTGGTGATCATGCACCAGGCCAATCTGCGCATCAACGAGGGGGTGCAGAAACGGCTCGGCTTGCCGGACGAGAAGGTCTTCAACAACATCCAGAAATATGGCAACACCACCGCCGCCACCATCCCGATCGCATTCCACGAGGCCCTGGAGCAGGGGCGGGCGAAGCCCGGCGACCTGGTGTGCTTCGTTGGCCTGGGAAGCGGCCTCAACTGGGGGGCTGTCCTGTATCGGTGTTAGCCCTCTCATCTCACTGCCACCACCCCATCCAACCATCCAAGAATGCGTGATTTGGCCATTTGGTGGTACCCTGTGCGCGTGAGCGGGATGACCGCACCATTAACCCGCATACCTGATCAGCTTTCTGCTGCGGTCGGCGATGTACCGCACCCAGCGGTTTTTTTCTCGCCTGCGGGTGCTCGACGTACTGTCAAGTACAAGCCGCACCCAACGGGTCGAAAAACCCACTGTGCACGGCACCTCGCCGCCCTCGCGACGAAACCCGGTAAGATATGCGGGTTAGAGAGCGCCCCGCCGATTCCAAGTAACGAAATGGAGACGTCGTGACCCGACGCATGC
>DAOWFV010000119.1 GCA_030637805.1 Acidobacteriota bacterium
GACCTGCGACCTGCGACCTGCGACCTGCGACCTGCGACCTGCGACCTGCGACCTGCGACCTGCGACCTGCGACCTGCGACCTGCGACCTGCGACCTGCGACCTGCGACCTGCGACCTGCGACCTGCGACCTGATTCTTGTCCCCCGGGGCAATTTCGTGTATCCTTCTCCGGCTTCGGCGTACGACGCCGCCGAACGGAGGTGTGAGATGAAAAAGGGAATCCATCCCGAGTACCATGAAGTTGAGGTCCGCTGCGCGTGCGGAAATACCTTTATCACGCGCTCGACGAAGGAAGAGTTGCGGCTCGAGATCTGCAACGCCTGTCACCCGTTCTACACCGGAAAGCAGAAGCTGGTGGACACCGCGGGGATGGTGGAGAAGTTCGAGCGGCGCTACGGAAAGAACCAGAGCGCCAATTAACAATCCCTGGTCGCCTCGGGGCGGCCATGCGAACCCGCGCGGGGCCCTTCCGCGCGGGTTTTGTTGTACGGGCGAGATTGGTTGCGAGTCTGGAATTGTCGGAGACGAAGACGGAGAAGGGGTCGAAGGATGCTTGAACGACTCGAGGAGATCGCCAGGCGGCACGAGGAGCTGCTTGCGATGCAGGCCGACCCCGAGGTGGCTGTGGATCCCGACCGTTCGCGCGAGGTGGGCATCAAGCTGGCCGAGCTCGAGCCCACGGTCGTAGCCTTTAGGGAGTTCGCCCAGGTTCAGGAGGAGCTCGAGGGCGCCCGCGAGGTCCTCGCCGAGGCGGACGACGCCGAGATGAAGGCCCTTTTCGAGACGGAGGTAGAGGAGCTGACAACGCGCCTCGGCGAGCTCGAGAAGAGGCTCAAGCTCCTCCTCCTGCCCGAAGATCCCGACGACCGCCGCAACGTCATTCTCGAGATCCGCGCCGGCACCGGGGGCGAAGAGGCGGCCCTTTTCGCTGGCGAGCTCTTGCGCATGTATGGGCGCTTCGCCGAGGCGAGACGGTGGAAGCTCTCCCTGGCCGAGTCGAGCGACACCGGGCTCGGCGGCATCAAGGAGGCGGTGGCGATGATTGAGGGGGACGGCGCATATTCTCTCCTCAAGTACGAGTCAGGGGTGCACCGGGTCCAGCGCGTTCCGGCTACCGAGACCTCGGGTCGGATCCACACCTCGGCGGCGACGGTTGCGGTGATGCCCGAAGCCGAGGAAGTGGAGGTGGAGGTGGATGAGAAGGATCTCCGGATCGACCGCTTCTGTTCCTCGGGGCCCGGAGGCCAGAGCGTCAACACAACCTACTCGGCGGTGCGCATCACCTATATCCCCACCGGCCTGGTGGTCTCCTGTCAGGACGAGAAGTCACAGATCCAGAACAAGGCGAAGGCTCTCAGGGTGCTCAAGGCAAGGCTGAAGGAGGCCGAGGAGCGCGCGCGCGACGCCGAGCGCGCTGCCGATCGGCGGTCCAAGATCGGCTCCGGCGACCGTTCGGAGAAGATCCGCACCTACAACTTCCCCCAGGGAAGAGTGACCGATCATCGCATCGGGCTCACCGTTCACCGTCTGCAGTCGATTCTCGAGGGCGAGCTCGACCTCCTCCTCGATCCGCTGATCGAGCAGTTCCAGGCCGAACGCCTCAAGGAAGAGCTTGGGTGAGCAACAGAATTCGGAATTTGGAATTCGGAATTCGGAATTCCGAGCCCGCCTCGGATGCGACGATCAACGAGCCGGTGGGCCCAAATTCGAAATTGCCGAATCGAGTCGATGTGTGACCGTCGAAGAAGCGCTTCGATCTGGTGCCGCGTTGCTGCCGACACGGGACGGGTTGCCCGATCCGAGGCGGGAGGCGGCGTGGTTGCTTGCCGCAGCCTGGGGAGTCGACGAGGTGACTCTGCGGCTGCATCCCGAGCGCAAGGTCCCATCCGAGGTCGAGACAATCTATCGTTCGTGGCTCGAGCGTCGGGCGGCCGGTGAGCCCGCCCACCACCTGAAAGGATCCTGTCCCTTCTGGGGTCGCGAGTTCCTGGTGACACCCGAGGTCCTGGTCCCGCGTCCTGAAACAGAGCTCCTGGTGCAGACGGCGCTCGAGCTCGCGGTGTCTGCGACCGCCCGGGTTCTTGACGTCGGTACCGGCTCGGGCTGCATTGCGGTGAGCTTGGCCGCCGAGCGCCCGCGGTGGCGGGTATGCGCCGTCGACCGTTCTCAGGCTGCTCTATCGGTGGCGCACCGCAACGTCGAGCGCCACGGTGTTGAGGTGGAGCTCTTCCTTGGCGATCTCGCGTCGGCAGCCGCACCCCCGTGGGACCTGGTGGTCGCCAACCTGCCCTATATTCCCAGCGGCGATCTGGGCAAGCTCCCGGTCGAGGTGCAGCGCGATCCGCCTGCGGCCCTCGACGGCGGCGCGGACGGCCTCGATCTGGTACGCGCTCTCCTTGCCGACCTGCCGCGCCTGCTCCGGGTCTGCGGCGGCGCAGTCCTGGAAATCGGAGAGAACCAGGTCGACGCGGTCGCAACCGCCGCTGTTGAAACCGGTCTCGCCGTCGCCCGTCGGGTGCGCGACACCGGCGGCTGCGAGCGGGTGGTGGTGTTGCAGCAGCGGTGATCACCGCTGAATTCTCAGTTCTTAATTCTCAATTCCCGGAACAACGCGGAGCAGATTCGTCTGGATGGCGAAGCGTTCTCGAATCAAAGGATCGGGTGGGCGGGAATTCAAAATTAAAAATTGAGAGTTGAGAATTTCACGGTGCTGTTGACACTCCACGCCCCGCGTCTCACAATGCTTCTTTTCCCCGGAGCAAGGGGGCGGAGGCGTTGATGGACAAAAAGAAAAACCCGATCGAGATCGACGGCGAACGCAAACCGGTGGCGGTGATCGCCTTCGGCGGCAACGCGTTGTTGCGACCGCAGGACCACGGCACCCAGGAGGAGCAGTTCACCCTCAGCTGGAAGGCGACCCGTTGGCTCGTTGAGATCATCCACCGGGGCTACGAGCTGGCCATCGTCCATGGCAACGGCCCACAGGTTGGCAACATCATGATCCAGGTCGAAGAAGCGATCACCAAGATCCCGCCGCAATCCCTCGATGTGGCGGTGGCCCAGACCCAGGGCTCGATGGGTTTCATGCTCGCCAACCAGCTTCGCAACCGATTCAACGAGGAGCAGCTCGAGAAGGAGATCGCGGCGGTTCTCACCGAGGTCGTGGTCGACCGGGAGGACCCCGCCTTCGAGAACCCCACCAAGCCGGTGGGGCCCTACTTCACGGCCTACCGCGCGAACCTGCTGATGCAGGAGCACGGGTGGCAGATGGTGGAGGACGCCGGGCGAGGCTGGCGCAAGGTTGTCCCCTCGCCCATGCCGCAGCGGATTCTCGGCTGTCATCTGCTGGCGCGGCTGGTAGAGAACGGTGCGGTTCTTGTCGCGGGCGGCGGAGGAGGGATCCCGGTCTACCAGGACGTTGGAGGCTACTTCCGCGGCGTCGAGGCAGTGATCGACAAGGACTACGTCGCCTCGATGCTCGCCTGTGAGCTCTCGGCGGACCTTTTCATCATGCTCACCCAGGTGCCGATGGTGGCGGAGAATTTTGGCCGGCCGAACCAGCGATGGCTGCGCCGTCTGTCGGTGGCCGCGGCGCGCGAGATGATGGAGTCGAATCAGTTCCCTCCAGGGTCGATGGGACCCAAGATGCAGGCCTCCATCGACTTTGTCGAGGACACCGGCAAACAGGTCCTGATCACCGACGAGGAGAGCCTCAAGCGCGCCCTCGAGGGGAAGGCCGGCACATTCCTCGTGGCCGACGGCGAGCTCGAGTACGCGACGCTCTCCTGATCAGTTCCCGGAAAGCGGTATCCTTACCGCGATGGCGAGCGCGAGCCTTTGGCTTTACCGCGTGTTGATAGCGGGCCTCCTGCCGGTGGCGATCCCGGCGCTCAAGGTGCGGGACCGGCTCGCCGGCAAGAACCGGCCGCGTTTTCGCGATCGCCTGGCCCGCGACCTGCCTGAGCTGCCGCCGGGAGGTATCTGGTTGCAGGCGGTGTCCGTGGGCGAGGTCGAGCTCGCCCGGCGGCTGGTGGCCGAGATCCAAAACTGTGGTCCAGGGGTCCCTCTGGTTCTCTCGGCGACCACCGCAACCGGGCTGGACCTGGCACAGCGCACCCTCGGCGGCACGCTGCCGGTCATCCCCTGCCCCCTCGACCTCCCACGCCCTGTGACCCGGGTGCTGGAAACGGCTCGTCCGCGAGCCGTGGTGTTGGTGGAGACCGAGCTGTGGCCCGAGCTGCTGCACCAGTCGGCGCGCCGCGGGATTCCTGTGGCGGTGGTCAACGCCCGCCTGTCGGAGGGCTCATTCGCCCGCTACCACAGGGTGGCGGGGCTGCTCGAGCCGTTGCTCGAGCCCCTGGCCCTGGTCCTTGCACGCACCCAGGCGGATGCCGAGCGTTTCGCCTCCCTCGGCGTGGCGGCGGAGCGCATCACTGTCAGCGGCAACGTCAAGTACGACCTGGAGGCGGATCAGCGGCCGCTCGAGTGGGCCGACAGCGTCCGCACTGCCGCCGGCGGGCGCCCGATCCTGGTCGCCGGCTCGACCATGGAGGGGGAAGAGGCTCAAGTTCTTGATGCCCTGGCTGGGTTGAGCGCGAGCGGTGGGGTGCCCTTTCTGATCCTCGCGCCGCGCCATCCTGAGCGCTTTGACGCTGTCGCCCAACTGCTCACTGAGCGGGGCCTGGTCTTCACCCGCCGCAGCAGCGGGAAGGCTGCGCCGGACGGCGCCGATGCCTTCCTCATCGACACGATCGGTGAGCTCGCCCGGGCCTATCAACTCGCGGCGGTGGCGTTCATCGGGGGCTCCCTGGTCCCCACCGGGGGCCACAACCCGCTCGAGCCCGCGGTGTGGGGGGTGCCGGTGTTGAGCGGCACCCACGTCCACAACTTCCGCGAGGTCTATGACGAGATGACGACGTCGGGCGGGGCTCGGCTGGTGGGTGACCGCGGCGAGCTCATGGCCGCCGCCGCAGCGTGGCTCGACGAACCGGAGCTCGCCAAAGCCGCTGGAGCAGCGGGCCGGGAGGTGGTGGCTCGCAACCGCGGCGCGACGGCCCGCACCGCGACCGCGCTGCTGAAGCTCATCGGGGAAGCCTGAGGCTGTCATGGCGTGGCGCTACCTCCTCGTACCCCTGACCCCCCTCTACCGAGGTGTGGTGGCCGCGCGTGGTGTTGCCTACGACCGCGGGTGGCTGCGGTCGCAGAGCCTCGACATCCCGGTGATCTCGGTCGGCAACATCAGCTTCGGGGGCACCGGGAAGACCCCGATGGTCGTCGCCCTGGTGCGTGACCTCATCCGTCTCGGGCGTCGCCCGGCGGTGCTGACGCGAGGGTACGGCCGCCGCGAGCGCGACCTCGACGTGGTGGTGGGTCCCGAACCAAAGCAGCGGGTGGAGGAGGTCGGCGACGAGCCTCTCGAGATTGCCGGGCTCCTGCCCGGGGTGCCGGTCGTGGTGGAGGCTGACCGTGTCCGCGGTGGGCGTGAAGCGCAGCGGCTGGGGGCCGACGTGGTGGTGCTCGACGACGGCTTTCAGCACCGGCGCCTTCGACGCGACCTCGATCTGGTCCTGCTGGACGCGGGCGACCCCTGGGGAGGGGGGCGCCTGCCGCCGGTCGGCCGACTGCGCGAGCCGCTGGGGGCGTTGCGGCGGGCAAGCGCCGTGCTGGTGACCAAGGTGCCCGCGGACTGGAGGCCGGTGGTCGCGCGGATCGAGGCCGAGCTCGGGCGGATCGCTCCCGGAATTCCGGTGCTCGCCGCCCGCCTACAGCCGAGCCGAGTGCGCCTGCCGGAGGGATGGCGGGGGCCGGAGGTTCTCGCCGGAAGGCGGGTGTTCTCCTTCGCCGGCCTCGGCCGGCCGGAGGGCTTCGCGGCTTCTCTCGTGGAGGCCGGGGCGGAGGTGGCGGCGAAGAGGTGGTTTCCGGACCACCATGTCTACTCCCCGGGTGAGCTCGACGAGATCGTCAGGAGAGCGAGAGCGGTCGACGC
>DAOWFV010000078.1 GCA_030637805.1 Acidobacteriota bacterium
ATGCCGTAGCCGAGGATCATGATCGCCGAGGCGAGGATCTTGCCGAGGGCAGTATGGGGAGCGATGTCGCCGTAGCCCACGGTGGTCATGGTGACGATCGCCCAGTAGATGGAGACGGGGATGCTGGTGAAGCCGTTGGCCTCGCCTTCGATGAGGTACATCAACGAGCCGACGATCAGGGTGCAGGTGAGGACGGCGCCGAGGAAGACGATGATCTTGCGTGCGCTCGCGCGCAGGGCCGCCCGCAGCTCGGAGGCCTCGCCGACGAAGTGGGCGAGCTTGAGAACCCGGAAGACGCGTAGCAGACGGAGGGCACGGATGACCAGCAAGGATTGGGCGCCGGGGATGAACAGGCTGAGGTAGGAGGGGAGAATCGCAAGGAGGTCGACAATGCCGAAGAAGCTGCGCGCGTAGCGAACCGGTTTGCCGACGCAGAAAAGGCGCAGCACGTACTCGATGGTGAAGAGGATGGTGACTATCCACTCGAAGGTGCGCAGCCACGGGCCGTACCGGGCCTGGATCGCCGAGCTGCTCTCGAGCATCACGGCGACCACGCTGAGGATAATGACCACCATCAGGGAGACATCGAATGCCTTGCCGGCGGGAGTGTCGGCCTCGAAGATGATCTCCTGCAGCTTCTGCTGAGTGGGTGATAGGTCGGGTGGCATGATTGATCTACTGTACCGCGTCAGGTGGCTGCGGCGCCAAACCGCTCCGGCAGCGAGTGCCGTAATTAGGAATTCGGAATTAGGAATTCGGAATTACCGACGCGGGGAAGCGACCAGGGTCATTGGTGTGTCTTGCCCGCGTTTGGGCGCGCTGACCGGACGTCTCTAACAATGTTGGGAGCGTCGACGTTGCGGTGGCCTGAACTGTTAAGTCCCAACATTGTTTGGGGATCGCTGTTTCGTAGCTCCGGATTCGTGCTGCCAGTAGGTGACGCGAATTCCTGTCGTCGCGCTTCCCGAGAGGATGCCAGGCACCTCCGAGGCAGCGCGCCCAAGCGCGGGTGACGTGCCCCAAGATCCTTGGTCGCTTCCCCGCGCCGTCAATTCCTAATTCCTAATTCCTAATTCCGAATTTTCCGCCTACGCCGTTTTCGCCGGGATCCGCGAGCATATGTGTTCGGACAACGCGGTGATGGTCAGCGAGGGGTTGACCCCGAGGTTGGCGCCGATCATCGAGCCGTCCATGACGTAGAGGCCTTCGTGGCCAAAGACGCGGCCGGAGGAGTCCACGACGCCCTTGTCGGGCGATGAGGCGATGGCGCATCCGCCGAGGATGTGGGCGGTGGTGGAGGTGTCGAGCAGCACCTCGTTGAGGGTTGACTGCGGGATGCCGTCGAGGTCCTCGGCGACCTCCCGGGCCACCTGGTTGGCGATCGGGATGTAGGACGGGATGCCGGGCTGGTCGGGGTCGGGGCGGGTGGTGAGCGAGCGGCTGAAGGGCCACAGGATCTGCCGCTTGCGCACCAGGCGGGTGTAGTTGTCGGCGGTCTGCATCGCCATCACCACCACCCCGCTCTCGGCCTTGCCCCAGGGCTTGAGGACGCGCAGAAATTGAATCGGGTGGCGAATGATGTTGCCCAGCCAACGCAGCTGGCGAGGTATTCCGGGGCCGCCATCGGTGAGCAGGGTGCCGAGGAGGAGCATGGCGTCGGAGCCTTTTGGGAAGCGAACGCACTCGAAGTGGGTGACCTCGTCCATCTCGACCTTGGCGGCGATCGCGATGCCTTCCCAGAGGTCTTTCCGGCTCCTCGAGGTGATCCCGAGCAGGGCCTCGGAGTTGGTGCGGACGACGTTGCCAATCTGGTCGGAGATTTGGGGCAGGGAACCCTTTTCCTTGCACTCCATCAGCAGCGGAACGCTACCGAGGACGCCTGCTGCGAAAACTACCGAGCGTGCGGTCAGCGCGCCCTTTTTGGCGAAGAGGTGGGAGGTCGAGCGCCGCCAGTGGATTCGGTAGCCGCCGTCGGGGAGGGCCTCGACGAGCTCTACCCGGGTCTCGGGGACCACTTTCGCCCCGCGCTTTTCGGCCAGGTAGAGGTAGTTCTTGTCGAGGGTGTTCTTGGCGCCGGGACGGCACCCCACCATGCAGCCGGCGCAGAAGGTGCAGCCGGTTCGTTCGGGGCCTTCACCCCCGAAGTAGGGGTCGGGAACGGTGACGTCGGGCTCGCCGAAGTAGATGCCAACCGGGGTGTTGGTGAAGCTCGCCTCGCGCCCTCGTCGTGCCGCGGCGCGGCGCAGGGCCTCGTCGGCGGGCCCGAGCTTGGGGTTCTCGACCACGCCGAGCATGCGCCGGGCGGTGTCGTAGTGCTCGGGCATGACCTCGCGCCAGTCCTCGAGGCCGCGCCACTGCGGATCGTCCCAGATCGACTTCGGAGGCTCGAAGAGGGTGTTGGCGTAGACCAGGCTGCCGCCGCCGACACCAACCCCGTGGAGCACCAGGGCCTCGCGGAGGAGGTTGAGCGCGAAGATGCCGTGGCACCCGATCCCCGGCAACCAGAACGACTTACGGATATTCCAATTGCTCTTCGGGAATTCGTCCGGACGCCACCGTTTGCCCTTTTCGAGCACGGTGACGGTGTAGCCCTTCTCGGACAGGCGGAGGGCGGCCACTGATCCGCCGAAGCCCGAGCCCACTACCGCCACGTCGGAGTCGAAATCATTTGCGGGCCGTGCGGTCGATTCTGCCATCGAGTACCCCCGCCGCGAGTGTAGCGCGTTATGCCGCACTTCGGCAAACCACGAGAATTAGGAATTCGGAATTCGGAATTTACGGCGCGGGGGAGCGATCAGGTGGCGAGGGACGCCGTGCCCGCGCTCGGCCGGTCTCATCAAGGAAACGACCGAAACTCAATACTATGAACTCAAAACTCAAAACTAAGAACTCATAACTCCTGCTTGTGTCCCGAGTCACCTCGATCGCCTCCGGCGAGGGTATACTCCGACGCATGAGACGGTTGGTGTGTGCGCTTGGTGCGCTAGCGGTAGTTGCTGCAATGGCTGTGCCGGCTCTTGCCGCGGGACCTTCGCTGGTGGACGGCGTCTCCGGGGTGCCGATCGACTGGGCAGACTGGGTCGGCAAGCGGGGACCGGCGGCGGTGTTGATGTGGGCATCATGGGCGCCGAGGGCCGAATCTGTGATCGACAGCCACGATGAAATCGCGGATGCGTGCCGGGAGGCAGGCCTCGAGCTGATCGTCCTGGACGTTCAGGAGTCGATCGAGGACGGCAAGGCCGCCCTCGGTCCGAAGGGCGTTCCCTGGTTCCATGACCGCCACGGCGCGCTGCTCAAGCAGTACCGCGTGATTCGGGTGCCGTCCCTGGTGATCGTTTCGGCCGAGGGGGAGCCCCTGGTGCGCATGGATCCCACCGCCGCGGCGGTGCGCAGCTGGAGGAGCCGTTGACGCATCGGCGGCCGGTACCCCCCGGAGGTACGGGGAACCGGACGTGGACCTCCCGGTGGGTGTTCATGGCGATCGCCCTTGTGCTCGCCGGTGTCAGCGGATGCGGCGGAGGCCCGTCCGATGCGGCGTTGGTGGAGCGCGTGACGGTGACGCCCGTTGCCGCCTTTCATCCCCCGGTCAGGACCCTGGTCAGCTCGGGCGACACCATCGAGAGCGTCAGCCGGAGACTGGCGGGGAACGACTGGACGCGGTGGCGCGACGCCCTGGTCGACGAGATCGACCCGAAGCGGCTGATGCCGGGGACCGAGTTCCACGGGGTGCTTTCGCCCTCTGGAAAGCTGGAGAGCCTGAACATCGTGATTGACCGGCGCAACGAGGTGCGGTTCAGGGCGGAGGAAGAGACCATCGTCGTCAGCCGCATCGAGCGCCCGGTGGAGAGCGAGGTTCTCAGGCTGGAAGGGGTGGTGGAGTCCTCCCTCTTCGGGGCGGTGGAGGCCGCTGGGGGGGATCCCGAGCTCGCGGTTCGCATGGCGCAGATCTACCAGTGGGACATCGACTTCCTGCGCGACCTGCGGAAGGGCGATCGCTTCGTGGTGGTGGTCGACCGGCAGACGATCGAGGGGGAGTTCTACCGCTGGGGCGCAATCTTCGCGTCCCGCTTCGTCAACCGGGACCGCAGCCTGGATGCACTGGTCTACCCCGACGACGACGGGCGGCTGGGCTACTACGACCTCGAGGGACACCCCCTGCGCAAGCAGTTCCTGCGCTCGCCGCTGAAGTTCAGCCGCATCACCTCGCGCTTCAGCATGAGCCGCTTCCATCCGGTGCTCAAGCGACGGATGCCCCACTACGGCGTGGACTACGGAGCGCCGGTGGGGACGCCGGCGCTCTGCACCGCCGACGGCACGGTCACCCTCGCCGGCCGCAACGGCGGTGCGGGCAACATGGTGCGGGTCCGCCACGCCAACGGCTATGAAACGAACTACCTTCACCTCAGCCGCTTTGGAAAGGGCATCCGCCGCGGCGCGCGGGTGGCACAGGGGCAGGTCGTGGGCTACGTCGGCTCGACGGGACTGTCCACCGGACCCCACCTCGACTACCGCGTCAAGCACAACGGCAGCTGGATCAACCCGCTGTCGATCTCGTCGCCTCCGGTGAAACCCCTCCAGGAGGACAGGCTCCAGCGTTTTCTGGCGCACGCTTTGGCCGTTCTCTCCCTGCTCGAGGGCGAAACGCCCCCGGTGGGCGCTCGGTGTTGACGAAGGGCTCCGCGGTGCGGGTGGAGGCACCCTGCCGCGCCGACCTGGCCGGCGGTACCCTCGACATCTGGCCTCTGGGTCTGCTCCACGCGGGCGCCCTGACGGTCAACGCGGCCGTACCCGTGACGGTGCGGATGGAGGTGGATCTCGAGGGGCCGGAGGGCGAGGTGTGGCACGCGGTGGGGGAGGGCGAGTGGCGGAGATTGAGCACGGCGGACGCCGCCACCGATCTCAGCGCCGCGGTCGGTTTTGGGCTGCGGCCCGCCGGCGGCGCCCGGGTCCGCGTGCTCTCCCAGGCGCCGGTGGGCTCGGGCCTCGGCGGCTCGTCGGCCTACGCGGTTGCCCTGGCGCGCGGGATTCTCGCCGCCAGCGGCGAAGAGATGGAGGAGACACGGCTGGTGGCCGTGCTGCGGGATCTCGAAGCGACGGTCCTGTCCACGCCGACCGGCGTCCAGGACCACTGGGCCGCGGTCAGGGGTGGCGCGCTCGCCCTCCACATGGAGCCCGGGACGCCGAGGGTCGAGAGGCTGGTCGTGGATCCCGACTGGCTCGGCGAAAGGATGACGGTCTTCTTCACCGGGATCACGCACCACTCTGGGATGGTGAACTGGCAGGTGATCCGGCGCCGCCTCGAGGGGGACGGCCGGACGGCGGTTGCGCTCGACGGCATTGCCGCGGCAGCGGCAAGTTGTAGGACCGCCCTCCTGGAGGCGGACGAGGGGGGGGTGGCGGGCGCTGTGGGGGCGGAGTGGGCGGCTCGGAAGCGCCTCGCCCCGGAGGTCTGTCCGTCCGAGCTGGAAGACCTCGAACTGGTGGCGCTTAACGCCGGGGCGCTGGCGGTGAAGGCCTGCGGCGCCGGCGGCGGCGGCAGCCTGCTCCTCTGGCATCCGCCCAGGGAGCAAGAGAGCCTGGCGGCGGCCTTACAGGCGGCCGCCCCCGCCGGACGAGTCCTCGCCACCGGGATTGCAACCGAGGGCTGCAAGGTCTTCCTGGCTGGAGACTCCGATGCCTCCGGAAAAGCGGGTGGCCAGTAGTCGGTCAAACCGCGAGACCGAAACGACCTCAGAATTTTTGTGCCTCGACTTGGCGTTCTTAGCGTCTTTGCGGTTTCAACGCCGTACCTTGTTACTCGACTGAATGACAGAAAAGGTAGGGGTTGGACCCTACCTTTTCGATCTCGTTCTCCGTGTCCGGGAATTTACTCTGGGATGCGGAGCTTCTGCCCGGGCTTGATGAGGTCCGGGTTGTCGAGGATGTCGCGGTTGGCCTCGAAGATCTTCATGTACTGACCCGCCTGGCCGTAATACTGCTGGGAAATGGCGCCCAGAGTGTCGCCGGATACCACCTCGTAGAAGCGCTCGGCGGGGATCGGCTTGGGTTCCGGCGAGGGCTCAGGCGCCTTGGCGACCTCGATAGCGTTGACGATGTTGTCCGTCTTCACCGCCTGGTCGAACTTCTGCATCGCGAGGTTTGCCGCCTCGCGGCTCTCCGCCTCCCCCTTGAGGGTTACGACCTTGCCGCGGACCTCGGCGTTGAGACCTTTGATCCCGGGAGTCGTGGCGCCCACCGTGTCGATCGCTTCCTGGACCTTGTCCTCGAAGCTCTTGCCGAACATGTCCATGATTCCCATTATTTTGTGCTCCTTTTCTGGCTCCAGTTTTGGAGGCAACACTATAGCAGGCCGGGGCCGCTCGTGCGCGGGGTTATACTCGCCTGCCGGTCTTTCAGGCACAACGGGGGAGCAAATGGTTGAAGATGATCTCTACCTGGGAACCACACTCGCCGGCGATGAGAGCGTTCATCTCGACATGAACCACCTCACGACTCACGCCGTGTGCCTGGGGATGACGGGGTCGGGCAAGACGGGGCTCGGCCTCGCGCAAGGCTGCCTCGAAGTTCAAGGCCGCGACCGGCAAGCGCCGAATGCGCCAGACCGCCGAGGGCGCGGTAACAGAGTCCGAGCATGAGATCAAGCGGCTGGAGGCCGAGCTCGAGGACCTCGCCGACGAGCTTCAGGAAGAGGTCGACCGCATCGCCGCCGAGTCCGAGGAGAGGGCAGAAAAGATCGAGGTCGTCGCGGTGAAGGCCAAGAAGACCGACATCGAGGTCGTTGACCTGCGGCTGCTATGGCGGTAGGACTAATTCTCAGTTCTTAATTCTTAATTCTCAATTCTCAATTATTTCCGCCATTCTCGAATGAGATGGCGGGAATTCAAAATTAAGAATTGAGAATTGAGAATTCACTCCCCGCTCGTCCCCAGCCTGTATCCGACCGCCGCATACCCCACCCAGTGGTGGAGATTCGACGGTGCGGTGTAACCGAGGCCCCCTTCCCGCGCGTCCGGTGATACCGGTAGCTCCGGTTCGGAGAGGCTGGTGCCGTAGCGCAGGAGCGTTCCCTCGGGGACGCGCCCTTCCGTATTCAACGCCACTTTGCGCAGCACCTCGAGGCCGAATGGAATGGAGAAACGGCCGCACCACGGCAGGCTGTAGCGGCGGACGTCTTCGGCGTCTACCAGAGTGTAGAGCAGCTGTCGCAAGGCTTTGGGACGCAGCCCTCCCTCGAGATGGTCGGCTATGAGGTCCTGGTCGCGGGCGACGGCCCGAACGTATGCTTCGGCGTCGGTGCCGAATGGGGCGTGCTCGAAGTCCGGCCCGTAGTGCACGGCGTCGCTGGAGACGACGATCGCGAGGTCGCGGCCAAGGCGCCAGTTCCGGCGCTCCATCACCTCGGCGAGGGCTGTCGCCAGCCGATCGCTGAGCACTTCCATGCGCTCCCAACCCATGTAGGGCACCAGGATCGGAATGATCGTTCGTTGGCGGTGATCGCGCTGGAGGAAGGGCAGGATCGCTTCGAGCGAGTGCTCGCGCGAGTGCATGGTGTTGTCAACGACGAACGAACCCTCCGGGAGGGCGGCGATCAGCTCGTCGCGGAGGGGGTCAACAACCATCGGGTCCCAGGGCGCGTGCCAGGCCCCGAAGCTGTCGAAGACCAGGCGGTCCTCGAGATCCCACAGCCTGGCCTTGTGGAAGACCCCGATGAGGATCACCCTCGGGGCGGTGATGCGCTCGGTGAGGTGGACGTAGACCCGCGCCGCGTAGAGGTGGTCGTCGTGCGGGCAGACACCGCCGATGAAGGCCTCGCCGGGGCCCATGCCGAGCCGTTGATCCTGCTGGGCCAGGGATTCCGCCTCGAGCTCGACCGCCGTCGCCACGACCTCCTCGGCCTCGGCGGAGTGAACCACGAAGCCGATGGTGTCGAGCTGGCCGCGGATTCGGTCTCCCTCCGAAGGCAGGCCCATGAGCTCATCGACTTCCTGGCGGGTCGGGACATCGCCAGACGCGGAGTGAGCGGTCGTGGCCAAAAAAACGATCAATGACAGGGTGAACGCGACACGTCTCCTCACGACTCAACCTCCTGATACTTTCGCTCCACATAGTCGTCGACGATGGAGAGGAAGATCTCCGCGATCTCGTCGGGCGTCCCGCCAAGGGTCGTGAGCTGGCGGCCATCGACAAAGACCGGACAGCGCGGCGTCTCGCCGGATCCCGGCAAGCTGATGCCGACGTTTGCGGCCTTCGATTCGCCGGGCCCGTTGACGATGCACCCCATCACCGCGAGCCTGAGTTCCTCGACGCCGCGAAAACGAAGTCGCCACCCGGGCATCCTCTCGCGCACGTGGTCCTCGACCCGCTGGGCCAGCTCCTGGAAGCTCGTGCTGTTCGTGCGGCCGCAGCCCGGGCAGGCGGTGACCGAGGGTGCGAAGGCGCGCCGACCCAGCGCCTGAAGCAGCTCGCAGGCGGCTCGGACCTCGTCGGCCCGGTCGCCGCCGGGCCGCGGGGTGAGCGAGATGCGGATGGTGTCCCCGATGCCCTCGGCCAGCAACACCGCCATCGCCGCCGACGACCACACCAGACCCCTGGCTCCCATTCCCGCCTCGGTGAGGCCGAGGTGCAAGGGCTGGCGGGTCCTGGCGTGGAGCTCGCGGTAGATGGCGATGAGATCCGGCGGCGCGGAGACCTTGCACGAGATCACGATCCGGTCGCGGCCGAGGCCGCAGGCGAGGGCGGCCTCGGTGGACTCCAGCGCTGAGATCACCATGCACTCGTTGAGGACCTCGTTCGAGGGCCTGTCGAGGTCATGATCGGCGTTCTTCCGCATCTCGGAGGTCAGCAGCTCCTGGTCCAAAGAGCCACCGTTGACGCCGATGCGCACTGCCTTGCCGTGGTCGTGGGCGATGGCGCAGATGGTGGCGAAGTTGTCGTCCCGCCGCGCTCCCCGGCCGACGTTCCCGGGATTGATGCGGTACTTGTCGAGAGCCGCCGCGCAGGCGGGGTGCTGCCTCAGCAGGATGTGCCCGTTGAAGTGGAAGTCTCCGACCAGTGGGACCCCGCAGCCGCCGTCGTCGAGGCGGCCGCGGATCTCAGGAACCGCTTCCGCCGCCTCGGGCGTGTTGACCGTCACCCGCACCAGCTCCGATCCCGCCCGCGCGAGCTCCGCGCATTGTTTGGCAGTGGCCTCTGCGTCGGCGGTATCGGTGTTGGTCATCGACTGCACCACCACCGGCGCGCCGCCGCCGATCTGGACAGGTCCCACCAGCACCGCCTCGGTGGTTGAATCGATCTTCGTCACCGCATCGCCTCCCTGAAAGGTCGTACAATGTCGATCATACCTATGCGGGGAGGCGCTGTGGTTCAATCGCCCGTTCATGTCGAGGATTCCAAGAGCGGACGCCGCCTCGAGGCCTGGGTGCGCGAGGCCGGAGAGGACCTGGTGGTGGTGGTGGGCGGGGGACAGCGGCCGCACGTGGGCTGCGTGGTTCTCGCCCAACCGCGGCCGTCAACCGACGTTTCCCGGAATCGATCGGCCTCCTGCTCGGTGCTGACCATCCCTCACCACAAGGAGGAGCCCATCGCTCGGGGCATCGCCGAGCGGTTGGCCGAGGAGCTCGGACGCGTGGTCGTGGTGACGGCCGGCGTACACGATGACGACCTGGACGCCGACGGCGTCGCCGATTACCTGCGCCTGGGGGAGGAGCTGGGCCAGGCGCTGGCTGCCCGCCTCATTGGCGCGCAGCCAGGAGTTTTGAGTTAGAGGCGCGGGAAGGCGGTCAGGTGACCTGGGGCGTACTGCCCGCGCTTGGGCGCGCAGACCGGATGTGCCGTCTCTAATAATGTTGGGAGCGTCGACGTTGCGGTGACCTGAACCGTTGATTTCCAACATTGTTAGAGGGGGCACTCTCGGGGAACGCGACGAGAGAAGGTCGCTCAGAAATCAGCACCGCACCACACCCGAAACTCAAAACTCATAACTCAAAACTAAAAACTGGTTGTCCGTTACAATGTTCTTGAGAATGACGATCATAGTTTTCATCCTTCTTGTGGCCGCTGCGGGGCTCGGCGGCTACGCGTTGCTCGTGCGGCTCGGCCTCGACGATCTGGAGGCATGGGCGGGTGGTCGTGTGGCCGGCCTGGTCCTAGTGGCGATGCCGGCTTGGTGGGCCGGGGTCATAGGGATTCGCCAGTGGCGCACGGTGGGTGTTGTGGCCCTGATCGCCTGCGCGATCGTCGGCGGGCTGGTCGTGTGGCGGCGCAGAAGTTGGCGCCGGCTCCTCATCGCGGAGGCGATCTTCCTCGCGGCGGCTGCGTTGGTGGTCTTCCTCCGTCTCGACCATCCGCAGATCGTCTACACCGAGAAACCGATGGACCTCGGGATCCTCGCCAGCCTCCTGCGCGCGGAGGGTTTTCCGCCTCCCGACATGTGGCTGGGCGGTGAGACGCTGCCTTACTACTACTGGGGCGCTCTGCTGTGGACGGTGCCGATTTCTCTCAGCTCCATACCCCTGGAACTTGCTTACAACCTGACGGTCGGGCTCATCGGCGGGCTGGTGGCGGCGTTACTCTGGATGCTAGGGCGGCGGGCAGGTGGGAGTCATTGGGCCGGCCTCTTGGCGGCTTTCTTCGGCGTCTTCGCGGGCACTGTCGACGGGATGCGGCAGATTCTCTTGGGAACGAAGCTGGGCGGGCTCGACTACTGGCACTCATCGCGACAGGTGGCGGACACCATCACCGAGTGGCCGCTGTTCACCTTCTGGCTGGGCGACCTCCATCCCCACCTGCTGTCCCTGCCCGTGGTCTGCCTCGCCCTGCTTTTGGCGTGGCAAGCCGGGAAACAGGGGCCGGGCGTGGGGCAGGTTGCGGCCCTTACCACGCTCTTCGGAGTCGCTTGGGCCGCCAACCCATGGGCCATGCCGCCTACCCTTGCGGGCATCGCCCTGCTCCTGGTCGCGGGTGAGGAACGGTGGTACTGGCCGGCCGGCGACGGATGGCGGAGGTGGGCCTCGGTGGCAGCGATCGCGGTCGGTGGCTGGCTGGTGACGGCGCCGTTCCATCTCTCCTTCCAGCCCTTCTTCCACGGCGTGGGCTTTGTCCACGCATGGACCGAGCCGGGGGAGCTGCTGCTCTACGCGGGCTG
>DAOWFV010000015.1 GCA_030637805.1 Acidobacteriota bacterium
CTCAGCGCGATGCAGATCCCGGATCACCGCCAGCCGCGCCGCCACCACATCCTCGGGGAAGGGCCAGCCCTGCCGCGCCCGCACCGCGAGCACGGGGCAGGGAATCGCCGCCAGGAAGGCCAGCACCTGGTCCTCGGTGAGGCGCAGACGCGAGGGGGTCTTGAGCCGGGGATCGAAGGTGAAGCGCAGGCCCCCGGCCTCGGCGACGGTGCCCCGTTCGACCAGCAGTCGCGCTGCCTCGACGTCCAGCTCGGAGTCGCGGGCGCGTGCCTTGACCGCACTCTCGAGATCCGCGAAGACCCGCTGGGGGACAGCCGCCAGACACCGTTCCTTCTCGAGGGCCGCGGCAAATCGCTCCGCCGTCTCAGCCGGGGGCGACGAAAGCGGTCCCGCTCCTTCGAGAAAAACGATGCGCTCGATACGGTCGGGGAAGATCGCCGGCATCAGAGAGGCGATTCCGGCCCCCATTGAGTGACCAAGGATGGCGAAGCGTTTCCAGCCCAACGCATCGGCAGCACCCGCAACCTCTGGCAACCAGTCGACGAAGTGAAAGCCCGTTCCCGCGGGATGGTGATCGGATCGACCGTGACCCGCCAGATCGATGGCGACCACGTGCAACCCCGGCAGCAGCGGGGCGAGACGGTCGAAGCTGGCCGCATTGTCGAGCCAGCCGTGAAGGGCGAGCACCGCCGTCCCGTCATCGGGCCCCCACTCGCGGGCGGCAAGCCGCAGGTGCGGCAGCTCGAGGAAACGCTCGCGGGCCGTCATCGATGGTCGCGGTACATCCGCTGGGCGAAGGCGCCGGCGGGGGAGGTGCGAAACTCCTCGATCAGCGCCAGAAGCTCGGGGGAGAGATCGGTCAGGGACGGCAGCGGAGCTCCGTAGTCCCGGGGCAGGACCACCGGCGCGGCCAGGGCGGCGAAGGTCAGATCGGCGGCTGTGAAACTCTCTCCGACGAGGAATGGACGGCCATCGGCCAGCCGCTCGCCGACGGTGGCGAAGACCTCACGCACCCGTTCGAGGGATCGCTCCGCGGAGGCGGAATTGATTCGCATTCCGCGGCGCATCAACCAGCACACCGGGAGGCGCATAACCGAAAAGGAGGATCGTTCCCAACCCTCCACCCCGTGCAGCATGGAATCGAGGAACAGCCGCTTCTCACGCAGCAGATGGTGGTAGGCGACGCGACGGGTGTGGGGTCCGAGCCTGGTGTCGAAGAGCTCCTCGAGTTCCTCGACCTCCTCCCTCAACGCCGCCTCCTCAGGGTAGGGCCGCCATCCGTCCGCGTGCTGCGAATCCAGGAACTGGAGAATCTCCGTCGAGTCCGGCAGCACGCCGCGATCCGTGACCAGCACCGGCACCGTCCGCCCGCCGCCCGCGCCGCGGCTCGATCGCCAATGGAAGACCGGCGGGTGACTCTCCTCGCGGTACGGCACACCGAGGCGGTCCAGCGCCCACCGTGCCTTCTCGCAGTAGTGGCTGGGAGGGATGGTAATCAGGCGGTAGGTTGTTTCCATGAGTGCAGGCTACTCCGACAGGTCAGAATTCTCAATTCTCAATTCTTAATTAAGGTCACAGGTCACAGGTCGCAGGTCGCACATCATCGCAGGTCACAGGTCGCAGGTCGCACATCATCACAGGTCACAGGTCGCAGGTCGCACATCGCAGGTCTCAAGGCGCAGGTCTCAGGGAGCACATCGTACATCGCAAGTCGCAGCAGAATCTTCGGCTGGACTCCTGGATGTCAAGCCTTTTCTGCAACTCTCCTGAATTTTTCAATAAGACCTGAGACATGAAGCCTGTGCAGCCTGAGACCTGTAGCCTGTGAAACCTGAGACCTGAGACCTGATGCCTGAAGCCTGAGACCTGATGCCTAAAAAAACCCCCTCCCGCCGGGAGGTGGATGGCGGGAGGGGAAAATGGCGGCCCGGGCCCCTGCTCGGCCGCCGTCAATCTTGAAACTGCTTCAGTCCATCTGCTTGCGCAGGATGGCCGGGATCTCGTAGTCGTCGGTCTGGTTGATGCCGTACTCCGAGTTCGGCCCACCGGGAACCAGGAAACGGCTGGCGCGGGCGGGTGTCGTCTCCTCGAACGGGCTTTCCGCCGGTCGGACCTCGCTTGCCGGCAGCTGCACGCCGTCCGGAGCGCGCTGGAATCCGGTGGCGATCACCGTCACCTGGAGCCCGTCATCGATCTCAGGGTCGACCACGGCGCCGAAGAGGATCTGCGCGTCGACGTCAGCCCCCTCGGTGATGATCTCGGCCGCTTCGTTGATCTCGTTCAGGGTCACGTCCTCGCCCCCGGTAATGTTGATGAGCAGACCGCGGGCGCCCTCGATGGAGGTCTCCTCGAGCAGAGGCGAGGCGATGGCCTCCTGCGCAGCCTCCACCGCCCGGTGCTCACCCGAAGCCGCGCCGACGCCCATGATCGCGTGTCCCATGCCCTTCATCACCGTGCGCACGTCGGCGAAATCGCGGTTGATGAGTCCCGGCACGGTGATGATGTCCGCGATCCCCTGCACCGCTTGTCGCAGCACGTCGTCGGCGATGCTCATGGCTTCGGTGAAATTGGTGTTGCGCTCGACGAATTTGAGGAGGCGGTCATTGGGGATCGTGATCAGCGTGTCGACGTGCTCGCCGAGCTGCCCAATTCCTTCCTCGGCCACCTTGCGCCGGCGCGAGCCTTCGAACGAGAAAGGCTTGGTGACCACCGCCACCGTGAGTGCGCCAACATCCTGGGCCATCTGGGCGATAATCGGTGTGGCCCCGGTGCCGGTGCCGCCTCCCATCCCGCAGGTGATGAACACCATGTCGGCGCCGTCCAGCAGATCGAAGATCTTCTTGTCGGCCTCCAGGGCCGCGTTACGGCCCACCTCGGGGTTGGCCCCGGCGCCGAGACCTCGGGTGAGCTCCATCCCGAGCTGGAGCTTCACCGGGGCGCGGCAGTTCGCCAGGGCCTGGGCGTCGGTGTTGCTGGCGATGAACTCGACGCCGCAGAGACTGGCCTCGATCATCCGGTTGACTGAGTTGCAGCCGCCGCCGCCGACCCCGATCACCTTGATGCGCGCCGGCGCCGGCGTCTCGTCGAGAAGGATCGCCAGCTCCGGTCCGGCGAAGTGTACGACGTTTGGCTCCTCGCCCCCCTCCGGGGCCACCTCGCCCACAGCTCCATCGTCAAACTCGATCATAGCCACCTCCCATCTCAAAAAAATCTCCGAGGGCGTTTCGGAGCCATGCCATGATGCTGCTCCGATTTTCTCTCGACGTCAACACCTGATTTCGCTGATTGTACTGCATACGGATCAGACCGCAGGCGACGGACCACTCCGGTCCGCTGACCGGCTCCACAAGCCCGGCGAGCTCGCGCGGCGAACCGATTCGCACTCGATGTCCGAAGATACGCTCGGCTGTTTCCTCGAGCCCCTCGAGCGAGGCGCCTCCACCGGTGAGGACCACACCGGCACGCGGCACGCGGTCCAGGCCCTGGCGCACCAACACCCGATGGACCCCGATGAAGAGGTCGCGGGCGCGCTCGTGAAGGATCTCTGCGGCGAAGACCGCTGAGTGGACCTGATTACCGTCGCCGCCCAGGGCCGGCACGTCGACCGCCGAGCGATCGAGGCCCTCGCGGTCCGGGGAGGCCCCGACCTGGCGCTTGGTACGCTCGGCGGCGGCGGTCGTCGTCTTGAGCACCGCCGCGAGATCGGCCGTGAAGTGCCGCCCGCCCACCGGAACCGCGCCGCTCGAGACCACCACGCCCTCACCGAAGAGCACCCACTCGGTCGTGGCGTAGCCAATGTCGAGAAGCAGACAACCGAGCTCGCGCTCGTCCGTCGTCAGCACCGCCTCTGCCGCAGCGAGGGGCTCGAAGACCAGCTGGCGGACCACAACCGCCGCACGGTTCACCGCCTGCTCGACAGTCTCAGCATGGGTTCGATTGGTGTAGATCACGTAGGCAGAGGCATCGAGGCGTGTGCCCGGCATCCCCACCGGGTAGTCCATTCCCGGCTGGCCATCGAGGGCGTAACCGCAGGAGATGATGTCGAGCACGCGGAAGTCTTCGGGTATGGAAACCTGCGCGCAGGCGGTCAACGCGCGCTGAAGATCTTCTTGGATAACTGTGTGATCGCGCCCGGTGACCGGCACGGAGGCAGTCGACGGGTTGCCCTGGATCGGAGTGCCGCCGATGCCCACCACCGCGGTCTCCACCGGCGTCGACGCCATCGCCTCGGCCTCCTCGGCCGCGACGTGCACTGCCTCCGAGATCTCGTCGAGGTTTGCGATGACTCCCCTGCGCGCGCCGTCGTGACGGGACTGTCCACAGCCACGCACCACCAGACGGTTTTCCTCCATCTCGCCCACCACCACCGAGACGCCCGAGGAGCCGAGGTCGATCCCGACCAGGGGGCCAGTCTCGCTCACCGTCCACCCCCGAGCACCATCCGGTCCTGCCACCGCACATCAGCCCATGCATCGGCCATCGATCCTTCCGCCACACGAGCGCTCCAGACCCGCTCCGCGCCGGTGCCCTCGGGCCGCACGTGGACGATCATCGCCTCACCGCTGTCCTCGGGGACCAGGGCGACACGGTAATCCGCCGGAGTAACCCGGCGGACCTCGAGGACTTGCCCACGGGTAGCGTCCTCCAGACGCCAAGCCGCCTCGAGCCCGCGCAACCGATCGGCGCCGCCACCGTCAAAGCCGCGGAGCACCGGCGGAAGCGGGACCTCGACCATGCCCGCCAGACTGCCGTCGGGACCCAGGCCGTGCCAACCCCGGCCTACCTGCACACTGCCGCGGGTGATGGCCGCCTCGGCGCGGATGAAAACCGTCCCCGGCAGCTGCAGCTCGACCGCAACCTCTCCCACCCCCGGCCAGACCTCGACCCGGTCGCGGATGGCTTCAAGGTCGAGCCCCAGCGCCGGCTGACCCACCAGCTCGTGCAGTGAGCGTACGGCTGTGGGCGGCAGCTGCGGACAACCGTCCACGCGCACCTCCCCTACCCGCCATTGCGGAAGCGCCAGCAGCATCACCGGCACCACCGTCAGCAGTGCCAACCGGCGGCGCGGCCGGCGGCGGGGCCCGCGCGGACGCAGCCGGTCGGGGAGGAAGCGTGGTCCGCCCGCGGTCATGACCCACCCTCCAACCAAGCCCCCGCCAGGAGATCCACATCGCCGGCCCCCAGGGTTAGCAGCACGTCTCCCGGACGGAGGACCTCCTCGAGGAGGCCCAGGGCTTCCTCAGGAGGCGGGCCGGCGAGGACATGGGGATGTCCCAGCCGTCGTGCCTCATCCACCAACAGCTGCGAGCTTACGCCTTCGATGGGCTCCTCCCGAGCGGGGTAGATCGGGAGAACGACCGCGATCTCCGCACCCAGGAGCGCCTCCGCGAATTCGTCCGCGAAGTCGCGGGTACGGCTGAAGAGGTGCGGCTGGAAGACCACTGCCACCCTCCGCCCGGGCATCGCCTGCCGAGTCGCCTCGAGAACCGCCCGCAGCTCGGTGGGGTGGTGGGCGTAGTCATCCACCACCGTCACGCCATCCCGCTCGCCGAGGACCTCGAAGCGGCGGGCCACCCCCGTGAAGCTCGCACAGCCCTCGGCGAGGGCGTCGAAGTCGAGATCCAGCTCGAGGCCAACCGCTATTGCGGCCAACGCGTTGAGCGCATTGAAGGCTCCGGGCAAGGGGAGAAAAACTCTACCCAGCTCCCCGTCGCCGCCTTGCACGACGAAGTGAGTGCCGACGGCATCCATGGCTTCGATCCGCATCCGCAGCTCCGCCTCTGACGAGGCGCCGTAGCCCACCACCGTTCGTCGCAAGGCGCCGCGCAGGCCCCAGGCGCCGGGGTCGTCCGCGCACAGCACCACCGAGCCGAAGACCGAGGTCCGGTTGGCAAAGGTGGCGAAGGCCGCAGCCAGGTCTTCCTGATCGCCGTAGCAGTCGAGGTGCTCGGGCTCGAGATTGGTGATCACCGTCAGATGGGGCGCAAGCTCGAGGAATGAACGGTCGTACTCGTCCGCCTCGCAGACCAGGAGAGAGCTCTCGCCCACGCGGGCGTGGGCGCCGAGGAAGTGGGCCCGACCACCGACGATCACCGTCGGGTCGGCGCCGGCGTGGGTGAGGAGATGACCGACAAGCGCCGTTGTGGTGGTCTTGCCATGGGTGCCCGCGACGGCTACGCCTCGGCGTAGACGCATGAGCTCGGCGAGCATCTCCGCCCGGCGAATCACCGGCAGTCCGCCGGCGCGTGCCGCCTGAAGCTCCGGGTCATCCGCGGGTACAGCGGCCGACACCACCAACCCATCCACCCCCTCCAGGTGCGCCGGATCGTGTCCGATATGGACTACCGCCCCGCTCTCCACCAGACGTCGGGTGCGCTCGCTGTCGACCAGGTCGCAACCGCTCACCGTCAAGCCCTCGGCGAGGAGGATCTCGGCGATGCCACACATGCCGACTCCGCCGACACCCATCAGGTGGAGGTGGCGCACGCTCATGCGCCGCCTCCCACTGCGAGAACCCGTTCGGCGATCCGCGCGGCGGCCCCGGGCAGGGCCATCGTCCGCGCCCGAGCCCCCATGGTGCGCAGTATTTCCCGATCGCGCAGCAGCCGGTCGAGGACCTCTGCCACTCGCTTCGCTGACGCTTCCTCCTCGGTGAGAACCAGGGCGCCGCCCGCCCGTTCCAGGGACCTCGCGTTGTACTCCTGGTGGTTGCCCGCAGCGGCGGCGAAGGGCACGAGCAGGGCGCCGCGGCCCGCAGCCGCGAGCTCGGAGATGGTGAGGGCCCCGGAGCGCGCCACCACCAGGTCGGCCTCGGCCAGGGCCTTCCACGGCTGCGCGAGGAAAGCCGTCACCGTCGCTTCGAGCTTGAGGTCCTGATAGCTGGTGCGCACAACCTCCGCCCAGCGGACGCCAGCCTGGTGACGGATCTCGACGTCCAAACCGGCCTCACGCATGGCTGCCAACGCCCTCGGAAGGGTGCGGTTGAGGAACAGGGAACCCTGGCTGCCCCCGAGGATCAGCAGCCTCGGGGGGTCGTGAGGTGCGACGTCAGGGACCTCGAAGAAGTCCGCGCGCACCGGGTTGCCGGTCCACTCCGCGGGCATCGACGGGAAGGCGCCGACCGCGTCCTCGAATCCGCAGCAGATCAAGTCGGCGAAGGGGGCCAGGAAGCGATTGGTCCATCCTGGAATCGAGTTCTGTTCCTGGAGAACCGACGGGATCCCGAGCAGCCCCGCCGCTCCCAGGCCCGCGGCCGAGGCATAGCCTCCCACCCCCACCACCGCCGTCGGCCCGAGGCGAAGCACCGCGCGGAGCGCAGTGATCACGGCCCGGGGCAGGAGCGCCACGGCACGCGCGGCGGCCGCCGGGTTGCGGGCATGGATGCCCTCGAGATCCACCAGGGTGATCGGCAGACCACGTTCGGGCACCAGCTCGGCCTCGAGCCCCCGCCGCGCCCCCAGCCAGTGAACCTCGACTTCGAGGCTCCGCAGCTCGCGCGCGACCGCCAGCCCCGGAAAGACGTGGCCGCCCGTACCGCCACCGGCAATCACTACCCGCCGGCTCACGTGGCCACCTCCCTCGACAGGTTGAGGAGGATCCCCACCGCAACCAGGGTCACGACAAGCTCGGTCTTGCCGTAGCTGACCAGCGGCAGGGGAATTCCCTTGGGGGGAAGCAGATCGAGGCACACCACCATGTGGATCAGGCTCTGCACCGCGAAAGCGGCGGTGAGGCCGAAGGCGAGCAACCCTCGCCGCGGGTCCTTCTGACGCGCGGCGATCACCAGCCCCCGCCAGGTGATGACGCCGGTGAGGACAAGCAGGGTGAGAAGCCCGGCCAGGCCCAGCTCCTCACCGGTGATGGAGAAGATGAAGTCGGTGTGAGGCTCGGGCAGGAAAAAGAGCTTCTGCAGTCCGGATCCGTAGCCGCGCCCGAAGAGCCCACCGCTGCCGATCGCCACCAGGCTCTGATAGCTCTGCCACCCGGCGGCCCCTCCGGCCTCCGGATCGAAGAAGGCCTGCACCCTGGCCAAACGGTACGGTGAGCCGACGATTGCCACCGCGGCGGCGCCGAGGCCAACAACCACTGGCGCGGCGAGCAGGCGCAACGGCATCCCGGAGACAAAGGTCATGGTGCCGAGAACCACGAGGAGCAAGGCCGCCGAACCGAGGTCCGGCTCGGCGACGATGGCGGCTGTCGGGACCAGAATCACCGCGCCCATGAATACCAGCCGCCGCCACGGCCACCCTTCGCGCCGCGCCTCGTCGAGAAGGACGGCAAGGAGCATGATCAGGGCGAGCCGGGCCAGCACAGACGGCTGCAGCGAGATGCCCCCGATGTTGATCCACCGGTGGGTGGCGGCCACCGGCGCCTGCAGAAAAGCGGCCAACAGCAACACGATGCTCGATCCGAGGGCGAGAAACGCTACTCGGCGATCGGTGAGAAGGGTGGTGCGAAGGTGCATGCACACAACCAGCACGCCGAGGCCGATCATCGCGGTGGCAGCCTGCCAGGTGACGAAGTACGAGCCCGACCGTCCGTAGCGTTCGGTCGCGATGAGCCACGAGGCCGAGGCGAGGATGGCCAGGCCGATCGCGGTCTGGAGAATTGCCGCGCCGAGGAGGAGGCGGTCGAAGCGCTGCGTTATGGGCACGTCGCCACCTGCTCTCGTGCGAGAGCCGCAAAGCAGTCACCGCGCTCGGCAAAGTCCGAGAACTGGTCGAAGGAGGCACAGGCCGGAGCGAGGAGGACCCATTGACCGGGCTCGACCGTCTGCCGCGCGCGGCCCACGGCCGCGGTGAGATCCCCGCAATCCTCCACGGGCGCAGCCTCGCCGAGGGCCGTCCCGATGGCCGGCCCATCCACCCCGATGAGGTACAACCGCGCCACCGCGCGCCGCACCTCGGGCAGGAGCACTGAGAAATCCTGGCCCTTGGCCTGGCCGCCGAGGATCAGGTGGACCGAGCGGTCGGGATAGCCGCGCAGCGCGGCCAGGGTGGCGCCCACGTTGGTAGCCTTTGAGTCGTCCACCCAACGCACGCTGTCGGCCTCGTGCACAGTGCGGTGGCGGTGGACGAGACCCTCGAACCGCCTTAGGGTCCCGGCCATCCTGTCGACCGGTGTGCCGAGAGCGGCCGCGGCGAGAGCAGCGGCGAGGGCGTTGGCGAGGTTGTGGGCTCCGCTCAGGGCCATCTCCCGCACGGTGATGAGAACCTCATCGTCAACCAGCAGGTCCTCGCCCTCGAGGCGGGCGTCGCCCGGACCGACCAGTGAGAACATCCACCGTCGCGCCGCCGTCGGTGTGTTCGCCACCGCTGGGTCGTCGGCGTTGAGCACCGCCGTGTCCTCTGCCCGTTGGAAGGCGAAGAGACGACGCTTGGCCTCCAGGTAGTCGTCGAGGTCGGGATGTCTCTCCAGGTGGTCCTGGCTGAGGTTGAGGAATACCGCCACCCGCGGTCTCATGGCTGTCAGCAGCTCGGCCTGGAAGCTCGACACCTCGAGCACCCAGCTCTCCCAACCACCCTCCAGCACCAGCTGCGAGGCCGCGGTGCCGAGATTGCCGCCCGCCGCCACCGCCCGTCCTTCATCGCGCAGCATCTGCGCCGTCAGCTCGGTCACCGTGCTCTTCCCGTTGGAGCCGGTTACCGCCACCAACGGGGCCTCCGGCCGGTGGCGCCAGGCGAACTCCACCTCGGCGACGATCGGAATGCCGAGGCCGCGCGCCGCTTCGAGGAGGGGCGCCGCCGGTGGGACACCGGGCGACACCACCACCAGCTCCACCCCGCTGAGGCTCGACTCCGGATGACCTCCGAAGAAGGTCCGCACCCCGTCGGGAAGACCATCCGTCGCCTCGGCCAGCTCATTTTCGGGGCGCCGGTCGGTGACCCACACCTCCGAGCCGCCGGCGGCGGCCAGGCGCGCGGCGGCCAGGCCGGACCGTCCCAGCCCGACCACCAGCACCCGCGACAAGCCTTGAACTGACACCACCATCACCTCAGCTTCAGGGTCGACAACCCGGCGAGGGCGAAGACCACCGCGATGATCCAAAAACGCACCACGACCTGGGTTTCGGTCCAGCCCAGGAGCTCGAAGTGGTGGTGCAGTGGGGCCATGCGAAACACCCGGGTTCCGCGGAGTTTGTACGAGGCGACCTGGATAACCACCGACAGCGCCTCGAGCACGAAGAGGCCGCCCACCAGCACCAGCAGGAGCTCCTGCTTGGCGACCACGGCGACGATGCCGATGCCGCCACCGAGAGCGAGGGAGCCCACGTCGCCCATGAAGACCTGTGCCGGATGACAGTTGAACCACAGGAACCCGATCGACGCGCCCGCAATAGCCCCCGTGAAGATCGCCACCTCGCCCGACTCCGAAACCGGCACGATGCGCAGGTACTCGGCGATCTGGACGTGGCCGGCGACATAGACGAAGACCGTGTAGGTGGCGGCGGCAATCGCGATCGCCCCGACCGCGAGACCGTCGAGGCCGTCGGTGAGGTTGACCGCGTTGGATGATCCGAGCAGGACGACCATCACGAAAGGCACGTAGAGGATCCCCAGCGGTACCAGAACGTCCTTGAAGAACGGCACCGCCATACTGCCCGCGTGAGCCGCCGGCATCGCGGCCGCCCGCGCCGCGAGGCCGGCGAAAAGGCCCACCAGCACCTGCAGGAGGAGCTTCTGGCGGGTGGTCAGACCGAGATTTCGGCGTCTCACGACCTTGATCCAGTCGTCGGCGAGCCCGATCCCCGCGTAGCCGAGGGTAACCAGGAGCACCGTCCATATATACGGGTTTCGGAGGTCGGCCCACAGCAGGGTGGCGAGGGTGAAGCTGCCGACGATCAGCACGCCGCCCATGGTCGGCGTGCCCGCTTTCACCTGGTGGTGCTCGGGGCCTTCCTCGCGGATCGCCTGCCGAACCTGCAGCGAGCGCAGCCTGGTGATCAGCCACGGCCCCAGCACCAGGCTGATGAAGAAGGCGGTGGCGATCGCCAGCCCGGTGCGGAAGGTGAGATAGCGAAAGACGTTGAACCCGATCCACGTGTCGGAGAGGGGGACGAACAGCCAGTACAGCATCAGGCTGCCTCCTCCCCCGCCAGCGCCGCCACCGTGCGGTCGAGGCCGACCCCACGCGAACCTTTCACCAGGACCACGTCCCCGGGGCGCAGCAGGCGATTCAGGAGGTCTGCAGCCTCTTCCGCGTCCTCGGCCAGGTGGACGGCCTTCTCGGCGAGACCGCCCTTTCGCGCGGAGGCCGCCATCCGCGCCGCATTCGCGCCGCCGACCGCAACCAGGACGTCGCAACCTGCCGCCGCCTCCTGCCCGACGCGATCGTGGGCTTCGGTCGCGAGATCACCCAGCTCGTACATCTCCCCAAGCACCGCCACTCGGCGTCCGGGAGCACGGGCGAGGAGCTCGAGGAGCCGGCGCATCGCCAGCGGCGAGGCGTTGTAGCTGTCATCGACAAGGGAGATCCCGTCGGCAAGGGCCAGGACCCGGCCCCGGTGGGCAGCCGGCCTGAGCTCCGGCGCCGTTTCCGCGACGTCGTCCGCGCTGATCCCGAAGACGGAGGCCCCGGCAGCCGCCGCGAGCAGATTCTCGATCTGGTGGCGGCCCGGCACGGCCAGCTCCACCCCGGCCTCCCCGCCCGGCAGCACCAGCCGGAAGCGGGTGCCGAGGAGACCACGATCTTCCACATCCTCGATGCGGGCCTCCGAATCGATCCCACCGAAACGGAGGACCCTCGCCCCGGTGGCATCCGGGAAGCTCTCCTGGCAGGGGTCGTCGGCGTTGATCACCAGCGTTCCCTGGCTGTCGAGCCAGGGCAGGAGCTCAGCCTTGGCGCCCACGATAGCCTCGAGGTCCGGGAAGAACTCCGTGTGGGCCGGCGCGATCCGGGTGTAGACCAGCACCTTGGGACGGAGGATCTCACCGAGGGTCGCGAGCTCGCCGGAGCGGCTCATCCCCGCCTCGGCCACGAAGACCTCGACGCCCGGCTCCTGGGAGAGGATCTCCGCGGGCAGGCCGAGGGTCGAGTTGCGGTTGCCCTCCGAGGCCCCTGTCCGCCGATGGGGCGCGAGCAGACGCGCAAGAAAGTCCTTCGTCGTGGTCTTGCCCACCGACCCGGTCACCGCCACCACCTGCCACCGCCGCTCGCGGCACTCGCGGCGGGCAAGCTCGTGGTAGGCCGCCAGGGGGTCTGCCACGCGCACCAATGCCCGCCCCGGTGGCGGCGGCGACAGCTCGGCGTCGCCGCGCACGAGGGCGGCGCCGGCGGTTCGCAGCGCCTCATCCACGAAGTCGTGGCCGTCACAGCGCGCGCCCGCGAGGGCCACGAAGACGTCGCCCGACCGCAGCCGCCGTGAGTCAACTTCGGCGCCGGCCAAGCGCACGCCACCATCCCCCTCCAGGATCCCACCGACCGCGTGGGCGAGCTCGGCCGCCGTCATGCGCACGGCGCCCTCCGCACACCCTCGCGCCTCAACCCGAAGGTGAACGAACAAAGGAAGAATTTGGGGTGCCTCATGCCGCCCCTCCGGTCTCGGTCCCGCGGTGGGCGAGACGCGGCGGCGCGGATTCTCCGGCCGGAGACAGGTCGAGAAGGCAGGCAGCGGCCTCGGCGATGTTTGCGAAGACCGGCGCCGCAACGGTCGACGCCCAGAAGTCGAGGCCGGCCGGGTCCTCGATCGCCACCACCACCACCAGGCTCGGATCGGGCATTGGCAGGAAGCCCGCGAACCACGCCACGTGGTGCTCCATGTCGAAGGTGCCGCGAAAGACACGCTGGGCTGTGCCGGTCTTGCCCGCCGTCCGGAAACCCGGCACCCGCGCCATCTCGCCGGTACCTTCGAGGACCACGCTCTCGAGCATGGAGCGCAGGCGCAGGGCGAGGACCTCGTCCATGACCCGGACCCGTTGGCGCTGCTCGGCCTTCTCCCCAACCTGGACCAACTGCGGGCGGGGCAGCCAGCCGCCGTTGGCTATGGCCGAGTAGGCCGCGGCAAGCTGCAGGGGGCTCACGGTGATCTCCTGCCCGAGCGCGATGCCGGACCGGCTCATCTTCGACCACGCGCGGGTCTTTGCCAGGAGACCGCGGGCCTCTCCGGGAAAGCCCAATCCGGTGCGCCGCCCGAAGCCGAAGCCGTCGAAAGCCCGCCACAGGATCTCCCGCGGAATCCTCTCAGCGACCTCAATGATGCCCGCGTTGGCCGAGTAGGTGATGACCTCATCGAGCGTGTAGACCCCGGGGTCAACATGATCACGAATCCAGCGGCCCGCGACGTAGACGCCGCGATTGCGACAGTCAAAGCGCTCCCCACGCGCGACCACACCCGACGATAAAGCCGCGGCCGCCACCATCGGCTTGACCGTGGAGCCCGGCTCGAAGGCATCCTGCACCGGCCGCAGCCTCCAGTTTTCCGGCGGCGAAGCGCCCGGGTTGGCGGGATCGAACGACGGCAGGGAGGCGATGGCGAGGATCCGGCCCGTCTGCGCCTCCATCACCACGGCCGAGGCGGCTCGCGCGCGATGCTCTTCGATCGCCTTGGCGAGCTCGGTTTCGCAGCGCGCTTGCAGCCTGGCGTGCAGGGTCAACTCGAGGTCGAAGCCGGGGCGCCCTCGGTGCAGTCGCTCCAACCGCACCTTGCGCTGAATTGCGTCGTTGACCGCCAGATACTGCTCCGGCTCGCCCGCGAGAAGGGCGTCGAAGTGGTGCTCGAAGCCCGCCCGACCCACCGTGCGCAGCTCCTCGCGGCCGACGAACCCCACTACAGGCGCCGCCAGGGAACCGAGCGGGTAGGCGCGGGCGAAGTCCGGCACGAGTACCACCGCTTGCGGCGCCATCGAGCGGACCTTTTCACCGGCCTCGTGGGGCATCCGCTGGGCGAGCCACACGGCCCTCGGGCCGCGACGGAGCCGGCCGTCAAGCTCCTCCTCGGTGGTCCCGAGCAGCGGCGCAGCGGCCCGCGCGAAGATCTCGGGGTATGTGAGCAGTTTGGTGTCCACCTGAATCGCAACCCGGCTCACCGAGGTTGCGAGCAGATAGCCATCGGACGAGCCTATGCTCCCCCGCGGGCCGGGCACCTCGATGACCTGCTGGTGCTGGCGGCGTGCGCGCTGGGCCCAGGCCTCGTTCTGCAGAACCGAGATCTGGACGCACCTGGCGACCACCGCGGCGGCGCAGAGGACCAGCACCGCCACCACCGCGAGGAACCGCCGGCGGTTCAAGGGGCGACTCCCACAGGTGAAGGAGCAGACCAACCTGCCGGCGCCGGAGGCACCATGCCGAGGTCCCGAGCGCGGTTGGCGAGACGTTCGGGGCTGCGCTGTCGCTCCAGCTCCAGACGCAGGCTCCGTTCCCGCTGCTCCAGCTGGCTCACCTCGGCCCGCAACCTGATGAGCTCGTAGTGGATAGAGGTGCTCCTCAGACGCGGCCATCCCACGAGACCGAGCGCCGCCACCACCACCGCGGCCACCAGCAGGAGGGCGCTGAGAACGTGCGGCCAGCGCCTGTCCCTCTGCGGAGTCAGGAAGCGGTTGCTGGGGCCGGAGATGGGGAGCTCCATGCTCAACCCTCGCTTCGGCGCTCGGCAGCACGCAGTCTTGCGGATCGCGCCCGCGGGTTGAGGGCCACTTCCTCCTCGTCCGGCCGCACGGGCGAGGAGGTGAGAACCGTCACCAGGCGTTGCGGCTGGCATTTGCAGACCGGGAAGTCGGGAGGGCAGGTGCAGCGGCCGGCAAGCCGGCGCAGCGTGTGCTTGACGATCCGGTCCTCCAAAGAGTGGAAAGAGATGACCGCGATCCGGCCGCCCGGACGGAGGGTATTCACCGCGGGCTCGAGGAAGCGCTCGAGCTGTCCGAGCTCGTCGTTGACCGCGATACGCAGCGCCTGGAAGGTGCGCGTTGCCGGGTGGATGCGGCGCCCATGACCGGCGCCGACTACGTCTTGCACCAGCCGGCTCAGCTCGCCGGTCGTGCGCAGAGGTGATTGCTCGCGCCGCCTGATGATGGCGCGGGCGATGGCGCGGGCGCGCCGCTCTTCCCCATAATCGCGGAGGATCTTCACCAGCTCTTCCCACTCCGCCCGCTCGAGGAACTCCGCCGCGGTCGGGCCGGTCCCGCCCATCCGCATGTCGAGGGGGCCGTCGGCAGTGAAGGAGAAGCCGCGCCGCGCGATGTCGAGCTGGAGCGAGGAACATCCGAGGTCGGCAAGCACCGCCGCCGGCTCCTCGAGGTCCAGGCGTTCGAGAAGCTCCGGGAGCTGGTCGAAGGTCGCCTCGACGAGCCGCACGCGGTCCGAAAACCCCCGCAGCCGCTCTTCCGCGCGGGCGAGGGCCTCTGGATCACGGTCGAGACCGAGGAGCCGAAAGCCGGGCGCGGCCCCGAGCAGGGCCTCGGCATGCCCTCCCAATCCCACCGTGCCATCCACAAGAAGACCCGGGGCCGCCGGAACGAGCAACTCCAGTACCCGTTCGGTGAGCACCGGAAGGTGATCGGAGGCCACTGCTCGCCCCCATCACAGCTCCAGCTGTGCGAGCTCTTCGAGCTCCTCGTCGCTCAGCGATGCTTCTTTGAGGAAGGAGGCGGCCCTCGACCGGTTGGTGACCGCAAGATGGTTAATTCGACCCGAGACCACGACCTCCCCTTCCACGTCGACCATCTCCCGCAGCAGGGCGGGCACGAGAATGCGCCCCTGGTCGTCCATCTCCAGCGAGCGGCCATAGTTGACCCGCTCGATGAGCTTGAGAACCGCCGGCTTCATGGCCGGCTTGCTCAGCAACCGCTCCTCGACCGTTTGCCACACCGCGATCGGGTAGATGCGGAGTTCGTGAGGAAAGAAGGAGCACACGTATACCTCGCGCCCGAAGTCGGCCTCGAGTTGCTCGCGCAGGCGCGCCGGGAGCTTGACCCGCCCCTTCGCATCGATGGTTGCCGGGAATCCTCCTCGGAAACGCTCCACTCTGCCCCCTCAGCCGATCGAAGTGGGCTCGCTCCACCTGCATCACTCCACTTCAGACCTAATTAGACCACTTCTGACCACTCCATGATGATTGGCCGTGAGCGGCATGTCAAGTTTTTGGGCCTAAAACAGATACGCTCGCCGTTGGGGTCTCGGAACCGCACCGGTGGTGAGGAACCGCAGACCACAAGATATTGTGGGTTGAGTATACAGAAGCCACCATATGTGGTGCCCAAAATTCGAACCTACGCTGGCGGCCAGAAAGAGATTTCGAATTTCGAATTTCGAATTTCGAATTTATCGGCGCGAGGAGGCGATTGTGGCCGATTTGGCGACCTGCCCGCGCTTGGGCGCGCTACTCGGGACGCGAAGAAGAATTCGGAATTCGGAATTCGGAATTACCGGCGCGAGGAGACGATCGAGTGTGTTGGCGCTTCCTGCCCGCGTTTGGGCGCGCTCTTTCGGAGGTGCCTGTGGGCGCGCTCGTTCGGAGGTGCCTGGCATCCCGACATGACGTTGTCCTCAACGTCATGGTGGCGTGCCTGGCATCCTCTCGGGCAGACTGCCGATAGACAGGTCGCGCTGAAATCGGAAGCGCCCTTCCGAACATCGGGCACGGGCTCGGGCTCGGGCTCGGACTCAGGAAGCAGCGTCAGATTGCTATCGCTATCGATGGGCGGCGTACCGACCTTTTTCGATACCGATTCCAATCGCGATAGCGACAGCAACCATGCTCAGACTTCTGGCACGGAGACGGAGACGAGCCGGCGCGGTAGAATGTACGGCGATGGCGGAGTCACCCAAGCGCCGCATCGGGGTCGTACTCAAGACCTCGAGCCCCGAAGCTGCCGAGCTCGGACGGCAGCTGTTGGTGGAGCTGGAGCGCCTCGGCCTGGAATGGACCATCGATCGCGAGTCGGCACGGGTGCTCGACGGCAGCGACGGCGTCGACCGCGAGGAGCTCCCGGGCCTGGTGGACCTCGTGGTGGTGCTCGGCGGTGACGGAACCATGCTCTCGGTCACCCGCGGCTCCCTCTCCGGCACCCCGATCCTCGGCATCAACATGGGCACCCTGGGCTTTCTCACCGAACACCCTGCGGAGCAGCTCTTTCCGATGCTGCATGCAGCCCTCGAGGGCCGCGCCCAGCTGGAACGGCGGGAGCGCCTCCAGGTCACCGTCGAGACCCCGGGGAAGGAGCCCGAGGTTTTTCGCGTCCTCAACGATGCGGTGATCAACAAGTCCGCCCTCGCCCGCATGCTGGTGTTGTCGGTCCACGTCAACGAGGAGTTCGTGAGCCGCTTCAAGGCCGACGGACTGATCATCGCCACCCCCACAGGTTCCACCGCCTACAACCTCTCGGCCGGAGGCCCCATCCTCTACCCCACCCTCGAGGTCATCCTGGTGACACCGATCTGTCCGCACACCCTCACCAACCGACCCCTCGCGCTGTCCCTCGACTCGATGGTGGAAATCCGGCTCGAGAGCCTCTCGGAAGAGGTTTACCTGACCCTCGATGGTCAGCAAGGCCTTCCGCTCAGCACCCGCGACCTGGTGCGGATCGAGCCCTGCCCCGACCCGGTCTTCCTGATCACCGAACCGAGCCGCTCGTACTTCCAGGTCCTCCACCGGAAGCTGAAATGGGGGGAGCGAGGCGGGTGAGGTATCGCCACCTCAGACGCACGGTGATCGCCGTGCTGGCGACCGTCGCCTTTGTCCTCCTCCTCGGGCTGCTGCTGCGAACGGTCCTCGAGGCCGAGCCGACGCGCCGCCTGGCCATCCGCCAGCTCGAGCGTCTCGCCGCCGGCTACGGCGCGGAGCTCGAGGTCGGCGACCTGCACTGGGGGCTGCTCCCGCCCGGGATCCGCCTCGATGGAGTCGTGCTGCAGACCGCCGGGGTATCAGCCGAGGTCGACTCGCTGCGGATCGAGCTCGGGAGGATGCGACTCACCCAACGTACGGTCGAGCTGGACACCGTGGCTGCACGCGGGGTCAGGCTCTCGATCGACGGAATCCCTCGTCGATCCGGCCGCCGGTCCGCGCCTTTGAAAATCCGGGTCCGCCGTCTCCTTCTCGAAGACGTCGAGTTCGGGGGCACTAATCTTCCCGGCAAGCTGGCTCTCGACCTGAACGGCGTGCACGCCGCCTGGTCCACCGAGGCAGGCGAGGCGCGGGGCTTCGCCGAGGTAGGGCGCGCCCGGCTCCAGGCGGGCAAGATGGAACCCTTCGAGGCTGCCGTCAAGGCACGCTTTCTGCTCGGTGACGATGGGCTCGAATTGGGCAGCTTCCGGATCGACGGCACGGGCTTCGAGCTGAGAGGAAGAGGCCGCGTGGCATCCACCGGCCTCCGCCTGGAAGCCTCCGGACAGGTAGACGTGGGCTGGCTCGACCGGGAGCTCAAGACAAAGGGTCTGCTCGACGGCACAGCCGAGTTCTCGGGCATCTTCGACACCGTGGCGCCGGAGCTCGTACAGGTCGAGGTGCGGGCTCCCCACCTGGAAGCTGCGGGCTTCCCCCTCGACGACGTCAGGGGCCGGCTGGCTCTGGAGGGTGGACGGCTGAACGCCACCCTCGAGCGGGCGCGCTTCCACGGCGGAACCCTGCGGGGCGAGTACCACCTCGGCAAAATCGGCGGCGCGTACCCCCACGACGTGCGGCTCGAGGGCAGGAGCATTACCGTCACCGGGTTGCTCGAGAACCTCAATATCGAGTCCGCCGGCCTCGCCGCCACGATGGATGTCGACATCGACAGCGCCTGGAATGGCAAGTCACTCCCAGCGGGCAGAGGCCGAGCCTCGGTCATGTTCTACGGCGATTCTCCCGGCCTGCCCGTTGACGGGCCCATGAACATCGCCCTCGAAGGGGACGGCCTGCTCCGGTTCGACGCCGAAAAGCTCGCCATCGGGAGCTCCCAGGCGCGCTGGCAGGGCGCGCTCAGCCTCGGCACCTGGAAAACGGCGTGGTCGGTGGCGATCGAGCCGGCCGTGGTCGCAGAGGTGGTGCCGCTGGTCAACGCCTGGGTCGGGTCCACCATCCTTCCCGACGATCTGGCGGGCACGGGTGAAATCCTGGTGAACCTCAACGGGCCCTTCAAGGACCTCGTGGTGAGCGGCCGGGTGGACATCCATTCCCTGTCGCTGCCGCCAATCCATTTCGACCGGCTGGTTTCCGAGTTCAGTATTCAACGCTCCCTCCTGCGGCTCGGATCGACCCGCTTCCAGGTGGCCGACGGCTTCGGAGAGGTGGAGGGAGAGATTGCCTGGGGCGAGACCTCCGGTGATAATCAGCTCAATCTCGATGTTCGCGCCAACCGCATCCCCGTCGCCGCGGTGGCTTCGTGGATCGATCTCGACCAGTGGGTCGACGGGGGACGGCTCTCCCTGACAGGGCGTCTGCGTGGGCCCCTGGCCCTGCCCCGCGGCTCATGGGCGATCGGCCTCGATGATTTCAAGCTGGCGGGGCTCGAGCTGGGAGATGCATCGACCACCGTCGACCTGGTGGACGGCACTCTTGCCTGCCACGACCTGCGTTGCGACCAGGGGCTCGAAGGCGATCTGTGGTGGAACGTGCCCGCTGCTGAAATTGGTGGCACCCTGTCTTGGCCTCAAATGCCGCTGGCAGTACTCGGTGACTCCGTCACACGTCTGGCCGGCGACTTTGCCGATGTCGATCTACAGTTTCTGCTGCCCCTGAGCGGGCGACCGGTCGGTGAGTTTACGGCCCTGTCAGAACACGCGCGGGTTGAGATGAGCGCCGACGCCGACACGGTGCGGTTTGAGGTGCAGCTCACGGAGGCCGCGCATGCGAGGGCCAACCTTGCGCGGGGGACCGACGGCGCGCTTCAGGGTGATGGTGAGCTGGTCCTTTCCTCGGCGCAGGAGCTGCTGGCCCACCTGGCGCCCGACTCCGGAGTTCCACTCATCGGCACCGCCCGGGCTGCCTTCACCGTCGACTGGGGGGACGAGGCGTGGCCGAGCCTCGCCGGCCGCCTCGACAGCCTCGAGCTGGAGCTGGAGGATCACCCGGTACGCCTGATCGAGCCGGCCGACTTCAGCCTGTCTTCGGCGGGATTCGTGGTTCCCGGCCTGCGCCTCCGCGCTCGTGAGGACGAGATGTTCGTGCGCTGGGCCATCGACTCGGAGGGCGCTCTCCGGGGAAACCTCGCGGGGACGATCGACGCCCTCCTCTTGCGGTTCCTGCTGCCGGATTGGGAGCCCGCGGGCAGGGCCACCGGCGTTGTGGAGTTCCTGGGCACAGTCGAGGACCCGCTCTTCGAGGGAATCGCCGAGATCGACCGGGGATCATTCCGTCTGCCCGGCACCCGCACCATCCTCTCCCAGGTCGAAGGCACGGCCCTGCTGTCGTCGAGTGAGGTTGGCCTCGAGGAGATGGACTTCCGTATCATGCGGGGTCGAGGCCGGTGCGGCGGTCGCATCTGGCAGAGGGACGAATCGACGGTCCTCAACCTGGCCGGCGAGGTGAACGGTGTTCGTTTCGAGGTTCTGCCCGGGCTCGAGGCGCGCCTCTCGGGACCGTGGCAACTGATCGGACCGGTGGACGACCTCGAGCTCTCGGGAGACATCACCCTCGACCGCATGACCCTGAAGACCAAGGACGACGTGGCGACGATTCTCCTCGACTGGTTCGGCGGCGCCGCGCGCACCGCCGCCGACGGGGGCCTGCGTCTCAACCTGCACCTCGAGGCCGAGGACACCATCCAGCTCAACAACCCTTTCGTGCGGCTCACGGGCTCGGCCTCGCTCGAGGTCAGCGGAACTTCCAACCGGCCGGGGCTGGTGGGCCGGGTTGAGTTTCAGGAGGGAGGCGAGACCACACTTCTCGGCAACCGGTATGAGATCGAACGCGGGAACCTCAGCTTCTCGAACCCCGAGGCCATCGACCCCTTCATCGATCTGCAGGCTTCAACCTGGGTTCAGGAGTTCCAGATCACGGTCCACCTCACCGGCACCCTCGACCGCTTCGTGCCCACCGTCGTCTCAACCCCTCCCCTGGCCGCACCCGACATCTACTCGCTGCTCGGCGTCGGCTACCGCGACGAGGGTCTCGGCAGCGGAGCCATGGGGTTGGGGCTGGCCTCGTCCATTCTCAGCCAGCAGCTCACCTCGGCGTTCAGCCGCCGAGCCCAGCTGGTTCTCCCCGTGGATCAGGTTCGGGTCGACCCGTTCTCTGCGGATTCCACCGGCAACCCGACCGCCCGGCTCTCGGTAGTCAAACAGATCACTCCCTACTGGACGGTCATCCTGCAGTCCACCCTCTCCGGCGAACGCGAGCAACTCGTGGTCAGCCGGTGGTACCTCGCGCCCGGGCTCTTCATCGAGGCGGCGCAGCACGAGGACGAATCCCTGTCCCTCGACCTCAAGCTGCGAAGGGCCTACTGAGCTCATGAGCTTGCCACCGCAACCATTGCTGGGTCGGATCGCCGCCGTGGTAATGGTCCTCGTCGTCTGCGCCGGCGCCGCAGCGGCAGAGGGCCTACCGATCAGCAACATCCTGGTGAAGGGGGTGAACCCGGCGGAAACTGCTGCTATCACCGAGCTCCTGGAGCTCGAGATCGGCAGGCCCCTCGACCGCCGCCACCTGCGCGAGGTCGTGTCGACCCTGTATGCGGGTGGCCAGGTGGAGTGGCTTCGGGTGGAAGCCGCCGAGTCCGCCGAGGGCATCGACGTCAGGGTCGAGCTCCGCTACCAGGCGCGGATCTCCCAAATCAGGGTTCGCACCAAGAGGCCCACGCTTCGGGTCAAGATCCATCGGTGGCTGCAGCTGGAGGAGGGAGCCGGCGTCACCGTCGCCGGCGTCGAAGCAGGTCGACGGCGGGTGGAACGCAAGCTTCGCGACCGCGGCTACACCCAGGCCGTGGTGGAGGCGTACCTGGAGTACAACCGCAAGGCAAACACCGTGGTGGTGGAGTATGTGGTGACGCCGGGACCGTCTCAGGTTGTGCGCACGGTGGCCCTCGAGGGAGAGGAAGGGGAGGACATCGCCGCCGCCCTGCCCAAGGTCAAGACCGGGGCCCGTCTCACGGCCAAGCTGGAGGACCGCCTGCGCACCCGCACCGAGGCCAACCTGCGGCGGATGGGCTACTGGGAGGCCGAGATTATCGACGTCCAGTACCAGGTGGAGGGGCCCGAGGTCGATGTGCTGGTGACGGCGGACCCGGGACCCCGTTACACGCTCGAGATCGAGGCTCCGTCGGAGAGCGCCAAGGTCGCCGAGAGGGCCTTCCCCGACCCGGTCGATGAGGAGCTCCATCCGGCCCAGACCGACGCCCTGGCCGAACGGGTTCACGAGAGACTTCAGGAATCGGGCTTCCTCCTGGCGGAGGTTACGGCCGATCTCGAGGTCACCGACGAAGAGCAGGTCCTTCGCCTCGACGTCGACCCCGGCCGCAAGCTCAAGGTGGCGGCGGTGGAATTCCCCGGCGCGGACAGTCTTGAATGGCGCCAGCTCACTGCGGCGATCCAGGCCAAGCCCGGCTCGGTGGGCGGACGTTTCGGCCAGGGGCTCAGCGACGCCACGCTCGAGGCCGACCGGAAGGCGCTCGAGGACCTCTACCGCAGCGAGGGCTTCCCCGACGCCTCAGTGGGCACACCGGTGTTCGAGCCCGAGGGCGACGGGGCGGTTCGCATCCTCTTTCCGATCGAGGAGGGCCGGCGCTGGTTCCTGGCCGAGCTGCGCATCGAGGGGCTCCCGGTGGAGACGGCCGCCGAGCTCGAGTCGAGGCCGCTCGGCCTCTTCGAGGGCGTCCCCTGGTCTCCCGCCGCGGCCGAGAACGCCCGTCGCCGTCTCGAAGAGGCGCTGGCCGACACCGGCTACCCGGAGGGACGCGTTGAGGCCGAGATCGACACCTCGCAGCCCGGGAAAGCGACCGTCGTGCTTCAGGTCGAACCGGGAGACTTCGTCCGCATCGGCAACGTGGTCATCTCCGGGCTCCGGCAAACCCGCAAGAAGCTGGTCGCGGGCTACGTGCGTCGAGCGGGCGTGGTGCCCGGCGAACCCCTCTCACGCAAGCGGTTGCTGGAGGCCCGTCGGAGCCTCTACGAGTTGGGCCTGTTCCGGCGCGTGGAGCTGGTCCCCATGCCGGGTCAGGAGCATCGCCAGGTGCGCAACATCGTGGTCCGGCTCGAGGAGGGCCAACAGAAGTCCTACCTCTTCGGCGTCGGCTACTCCGACAAGGACGCCGCCCGCCTCATCCTGGGCTGGTCCCACCTCAATCTCCTCGGCGGCGCGCACGCGTTCTCGGCCGAGGTCTCGCTGTCGTCGAACGAGCAGCGGTACTCGCTCTCCCTTCGCGAACGCCGCCCATTCGGTCTCAACCTGCCCGCCTACCTGGCCATCTATCGAACCGACGAAGTTCTGGCCGACCGGGATCTGGTGCGCCGTGGGCTGTGGATCGACTTCGGCGATCGGCTCAAACGGCCGCTTCGACCCTGGTTCCGTTATGAGTACGAGATCATCCAACAGGAGAACCTCCCCGCCGACATCCCCCCCATCATCGACGACGAGTTCCAGGAATCCAAGGTCGCCTCGATCACGCCAAGCATCGAGTGGGACACCCGAGACAACCCGCTTGCGCCGACAAAGGGTGTCTTCGCCTCGGCGTCGGTGCAATATGCGTTCCCCGCATTCCAAGCCGACGAGCACTTCCTGAAGGTGCAGACCGGAGCAACGGTTTACAGCCCGATCTGGCGCGGCTTCGCGGCCGCCGGTCTTCGCATCGGCATGATCGAACCACTCGATAAGGTCTCCGACGTGCCCAAGAATCTGCAGATTCCCTTCGCCTACCGGTTCTTCGCCGGTGGCCGCACGACCCACCGCGCCTTCTACACCGACATGCTCGGCATCCCCGGCCAGACTATCGTCCCGGACCCGGACGATCCCGACGACACAAAGGCCATCGGTGGAAACGCGCTGATCCTCCTCAACCTCGAATACCGGCGCCGAATCGAAGGTCAGTTCTTTGCAGCGATCTTCGTCGATGCCGGCAACGTCTGGGCATCGCCTTCGGACGTCGAGTTCGGAGACATTCGTTGGGGCGCGGGCCTCGGTCTGCACTATCTGACCCCTGCCGGACCCCTGCGCGCAGAGTACGGATGGAAGCTGGATCGCGAGGAGGGCGAATCCAGGGGAGAGTTCTTTATCAGCTTCGGCGTTCCGTTTTAACCCGTCTCCGTGCCTGGATTCGTGCTATTGGCAGGTGACGCGACCTTCTGTCGTCGCGCTCCCCGAGAGGATGCCAGGCACGCCGACATGACGTTGAGGACAACGTCATGCCGGGATGCCAGGCACCTCCGAGCAAGCGCGCCCGGTCGTGGGCCAGAAGCTCCAAAAACCGGTCCGGTTCTCGCGCCGGAATTCCGAATTCCGAATTCCGAATTCCGAACTCGACCACTTCACCTCTTCACCTCTTGACCTCCTCACCTGCTAGCATGCTGCGGTCATGAGCATGGTGACTCTTCTGCCGTGGTTGCTGCTTGGGGCGGGCATCGTGTTGCTCGGCATGGGGGCGTCATGGCTGGTGGACGGCGCCTCGCGCCTCGCCCTACTCCTCGGAATCTCGCCCATGGTGGTCGGGCTGACCGTGGTCGGCTTCGGCACCTCGATGCCCGAGTTCACGGTCTCGGTGCTGGCCGCCTCCCGCGGAAGCACGGACCTCAGCCTCGGCAACGCGGTGGGCTCGAACATCATGAACCTGCTGCTGGTGCTCGGGGTGGCGGCTGTGCTGGTCCCGATCCATGTTATCGGGAGCCGGCGCCTGATCACCCGTGACCTCATTTTCGGCCTGTTGCCGGCAGCGGTGTTGCTGGTGTGCGCCCGCGGCGGGTCGATCTCACGCCCCACCGCCCTCCTCCTGCTCGGTATTTTTCTCGTCTTCATCACCACCGTCGTGGTGCAGGCGCGGGGCAGGGTCTCGGAGTCGGCCGTGGTCAGAGGCTCCCCGTTGCGTCATCTCGTGATCACAGCGTTCGGGATTGCGGTGCTTGTGGCGGGCTCAGAGATGTTGGTGAGGGGCGGAGTCGACCTCGCCCATCGATTCGGCGTCTCCGAGGCCGTCATCGGTCTCACGCTGGTGGCCTTCGGCACCTCGCTGCCCGAGCTCGCAACCTCGGTAGCGGCGGTGCTCAAGGGCCAGTCGGACATCGGGGTGGGCAACGTTTTGGGCTCCAACGTCTTCAACCTCGGCCTGGTGGTCGGCACCGCCTTCACGTTCCGCCCCGCGACGGTGGCGACCTTCGTCATCTACCAGGACCTCCCGATCCTCGTCGGAGCAACCTTGTTGGTCGGCCTGATCGTGATCCGCAACGGCCGCATCGGCCGCGGCGAGGCGGCCGGGATGCTCGCTCTCTTCGCCGGCTACATCGCGTTCGTCGCGATCCGTGGCGGCTAACCGCCAATTCTCAATTTTCAATTCTTAATTCTCAATTACGGACCCATGGGACTCGCTGAGTTGGTGGGGGTTGGGCGGAAACTCAAAATTGAGAATTGAGATTTGAGAATTCAGCTCTTGTAGATCTGCTGTCTTCTGACATCTTTGAGCCGGTCGCGGAGACGCGCCGCTTCCTCGAACTCGAGCGTCTTCGCCGCGGCCCGCATCCGTTTCTCAAGCTCGGTTATCAGGCGGTTGAGAGAGGCCGCATCCTCGGGAATCTCGTCGTCGCCTCGTTCTCCCACCCGCAGGGGCCGCTGCCCGGGACCGTAGTAGTCGAGCTCGGCCATGGCCAGCAGCGGGCTCGCCACATCCTTGATGATGGTCGCCGGCTTGATTCCGTGCTCGGCGTTGTAGGCGGCCTGGGTGGCCCGCCGGCGGCGAGTCTCGCTGATGGCTCGCTGCATGGAGCCGGTCTCGCGGTCGGCGTAGAGAATCGCCCGCCCTTCGACGTTGCGCGCGGCGCGGCCCATGGTCTGGATGAG
>DAOWFV010000022.1 GCA_030637805.1 Acidobacteriota bacterium
CATGACTCCATTGTATCTGCGGCGAGCCTGACTGGCCCGCTTATCTCACCGGGTGTCTAATGCGGACGACGAATCGCGGCGTCCCGCCGTGCTTGTCGCGAATCGTGCGACTCAACTAGACGCCGGCAGCGATTTGTGGTCGAGGCCGGGGATCGCCGGCCATCGACTACTCGCTGGCGGGGTTGAGGCGCGGTCGCCGCCACGTAGCGCGACTACGACTGCGTCGCCCGATTCGCGACAATCCAAGCGGACACTTGCGCTTTGCCGCCCTCGCTTCGAGACCCGATGAGATAAGCGGGCTTGGAGCGAATTGAAAGACATCTTCAGCGGTGTGATAATGAACCCAATGCATCTCGATGATCTTCTCCGGGTGATCAGTGAGTGCCCGTTCTTCCACGGCATGGCCCAGGAGGAGCAGGTGACCTTGGCAAAGCTCGGGCGGGTTGACCAGCACATGGCCGGGGGCGTGCTGTTCCGGCCCGGTCAAACTCCGGCTGCCCTCTACCTGGTGTTGGAAGGGGTCGTGGAAATCTGTCGCGAGGAAAGCGAGGAGGTGGGTCTGCAGCCGGTTGTATACCTTGGCGTAGGCGCCCTGCTGTCCGAAAGCAAGATCATCACGGGTACGACTCTGAACTCCCTGGCTCGTCTTCCGGAGGGGGGCGCCACCCTCCAGTGGCCTCGCGCGACCCTTCTCCGCCAGCTTTACGCATCGCGCGATTTCGCCCTCCACTATCTGCAGAGTCTCGCGCGCCGCCTCGAGGGAACCATCGCCAACCTCGATGCGCGCAGCGGCAGCAATCTCGGAGGCACGCTCGAACACTTCGATCTACCCGCGATTCTGCAAACCGTCGTCGACTCGGGGGCGAGCGGAGTGCTCGAGGTCAAGGATGTCGGGGGCAACACATTTGGAGCGATCTACACCCGAGACCGGACGATCGGACCAATGCTGTGCGGAACCCTCTCCGGCCCCGAGGCCTTCCTCGAGATTCTGATTTCACCCCCGTCGAAAGGGACCTTCAGATTCTCGAGCGTGGGGACGCCCCGGGAGACCGAGGAGTCTTTTAGCCTCCAGCCGCTCCTCATCGAGGCGGTGCGGATCCAGGACGAGTTCCTCCACTTCGCTTCCGACGTGCCGGCGGATGCCGTCCTCCACCCCTCCGCCCGCAAGGTGGCCGGACATGGCGATGGGGAATCTGCGCTCGAGAAGCAGATATTCAAGCTCCTGACCTTGCAGCCCTGTGGGTGGGGGTTGCTCACCGAGCAGATTCCGGTCAGCCGAGGCCGAATCGGGCTCGCGGTCCGCGACCTGTTACGCGCTGGGCTGATCGTCACTGATCCCGACCACGAGGTCCGCGGTGCTGCGCCGCGGACCGGCGCCGACACCTAGTCGCGCCTGGTTTGCGAACCACAAGACTCCTGCGCGCGGCGCGCCCCTAACCCGCATATATCACCGGCTTCCTACTACGGACGGCGATGCACCGACCCAGGGTGCAGGTCGCAGGTCTCAGGTTTCACAAGCTTCAGGTCTCAGGTCTCACAGGCTTCAGGGTTCAGGGTTCAGGTAGCGTTGGGAAACTCACGAAAGTTGCAGAAAACCCTTGACATCGCAGGAGTCTAATCAACAATTTTGGTGGGACCTGCGACCTGAGACCTGAAGCCTGAGACCTGAAACTCCAAATCCCCCGAGTAGCGCTTCGCCGCCCTCGCTACGAAACCCGGTGAGATATGCGGGCTGGATTTTTCAGCATTGCCTATACTGGGGCGATGCTCGGGCGACGCCTTTTCTTGACCCTGGTCGCTGTTCTGACCGTGGTGGTGGCGGGAACCTCCCTGATCCGCACGGTTCGCAGCTTCTATCGCCTCGACTTCCCAATCTCCTGGGTGGAAGAGGGTGTGGTGGTGGGCGAGGTTCCTGGTGGCTCCAGCGCCGAACGAGCGGGGCTCGTGAGCGGTGACCTCGTGGTGGCCGTGGACGGGGTTCCAATCGAGCGGTTGGAGGATCCGGCCTTCGTCCTCGCCGGCGGCGAAGAACACGGCCTCACGGTGCAACGCCTCGAGGGCGGTCTTAGCGAACTTCAGTTCCAGTCGCCTCCACCTGTCATCAACCCCGTTTATCTGGCTCGCTCCGCGGTGGGCCTTTTCGGGCTGGCCTGTGCGTTGTATGCGGTGTGGACAACCCGCCGCCGCGAGGCCGCTACCTTTCTGTTTCTCGCTGCCGCCGCCCTGATCCTGGGCGCGGTACCCAACCGCATCGCCTCGGCGGAGCTCGCGCTGCAGGTTGTGCGGCGCGGTGCGGGAGCTGCCCTTCCCTTCCTGATCGTCCGCTTCTTTGCGGTGTTTCCCGAGCGAAAGCGGTCGATGCGCACGTGGGATGTTCTCATTGTGTTGACGGCCGCGGCATCAGCGGCCACCGCTTTCTTCCCGAGGGCCGAAGCGTGGTGGCCGGCGATGGAATCCCTGCTGCGGATGGCGTTCATATCCTCACTGCTCTTCGGCATAGTCCTCCACCTCTGGCGTTGGCGGGAGGCGGCGCGCGAGGTCCGCGTCCGTCGCCAGATCGAGTGGGGCGCCCTGGGCCTCTTCGTGGGTCTCGCCCCCTTCGTCGTCCTCGTTCTGATTCCCCGGTGGGTGGGCATCACGGTCGAACCTTTTTCCTGGCTCGCGATCCTGCCGATCGTCGCGGTGCCCCTGACGCTGGTAGCCGCCCTCCGCGAGTATCGGCTGTGGGACCTGGAGCCGATCACCCGCGACTCGCTATCCGCCACCCTGGTGGTGGTTACCGGGGGTTTCATCTTCGCCCTGACGAATCACCTCCTCCTGAGCTACGCGGGCGGCCTGGGCTCCCTGCGTAACCTCTTTGCCTTTGCCACCGGGGTCTTGCTGGTAGTACTCCTCCAGCCTGTGCGGCTTCGTGTGGAGCAATTCCTGGATCGATGGCTGCACCACGGGCGGCTGCCCCCCCGTTCGCTGCTGACCGGGGCAAGCCGCGAGCTCGCGCGGGTGGCTGACCCGCGAGAGCTTCTGGTCCGACTTTCCGAAACCATGACCGAGGGTCTCGAGTTCGATCTCGTGACCACCTACCTGCGGGGGAGCGGCGCCCGCTTTGAACGCGTCACCGGCGCCGGCGAGGATTTTCCCGAGCACCTGCCCATCCAGGTCACGGAAACCGAGTTCCCGAGTCGACGTGAACAACCGCTGGCAGTTGCGGGTTTAACGGTGAGAATTCCCCTGGAGAGAGTCGGCACCGTCCACGGGCTCCTCTATCTTGGTTTGCGGCGGGGTCTCTTCCCCCTCGGCAGCGAGGGCCAGGAGGTGGTTGCGTCCTTTGCCGCACAAGCGGCGCTGGCCCTGGAGAGCGCCCGTTACCTGGATGATCTTCGCCGGCAGGCGGAGGAATACAGGATTTTGCACGCCAACACCCAACGCATTATCGAGTCCTCCGCGGCGGCGATTCTCGTCTGTGACGCGGCGGGCCACATTTTGTCCGCAAACTCCGAAGCGGCCGGGATCTTCGCGAGAGAGGCACATGGCTTGGTCGGGCTCGGTCTTGACTCCCTGGTTGATCTGCCCCAGGAGTGGCGCTCGCGGCTTCCATTGCACGCCGTCAACACCGAGGCGCGCACCCTCACCGAGCCGCCGCGGCGGGTGATTCTGGCGGTTTCGGTGCTCGAGTTGGACAGCGGCAGCTTCAACGGCCGGGTGGTGGTGCTGCAGGACGTCACCGAGCTCCGCGACCTCCAGGACCGGATGCGCGACCAGGAGCACCTGGTGGGTCTCGGCCGGCTCGCCTCCGGTCTCGCCCACGAGATCAACACCCCCCTCACGGGCATAGCCTCCTTCGCCCAGATGCTCGGCGAGATGACCCCTGCGGACGACCCGAAAGCAGATCTTATCTCCAAACTGGTGGACCAGAGCTTCCGCGTCTCGCGCATCGTGTCCAATCTGCGCGAAGCGGTGCGCGGCGGAGGCAGCAGTGGCATGGTGCTCGATCTCGCTGGGGTTGCGGCACGGGCGGCGCAGGATGCGGCCCGCTCGCTCGGTGCTGAGGAACGACTCGAGCTGGAGATCGAGGAGGAGCCCGTGATGGTTTGGGCTTCGCCAGCGCCGTTGGAACTGGCGGTAGCCAACCTTGTGCGCAACGCGATCGAGGCGTCGCCCGATGAACGGAACGTGCGCCTTGCCGTGGTTGCCGGGCCCGAATGGGTCGAAATCCGGGTCGAGGACTCGGGAACGGGAATTCCCGAGGAGGTGCGCGAGAAAGCCTTCGAACCCTTCTACTCCACGAAGACAGAACGTGGAGGGACCGGCCTCGGCCTGGCCATCACGCGTGATATGATCACTCGGCTTGGCGGAGAGGTCGGCCTCGAGAACATGGAGCACGGCGGGGCCCGCGCCACCATCAAGTTACCAAGATGGCAGGAGTCGGAAGCGTCCTCGTAATCGATGACGAGCCAGTCCTTCAGGACGTGCTCGGCACCCTGTTAAGGGGTGGTGGATTCGATTGCCACCAGGCGACCACCGCCGAGGAGGGCTTGGCACTCCTCCGCGAGGAGGAGATCGACGTCGTCCTCCTCGACCTCATGCTGCCGGACCGATCCGGTCTCGAAATCCTCCCGGAGATCAAAGCCTACGATCCCCACCTCCCGGTGGTGGTCATCACCGCCTACTCATCGGTGGAGTCCGCGATCGAGGCGATGCGGCTCGGCGCCTTCCACTACGTGCCCAAGCCGTTCAAGAACGAGGAGGTCCTGCACCTCGTGCGGCGGGCCTCCGAGCGTCGCAAGCTGCTGGTGGAGAACGTGCAGCTCCGCAGCCGTCTCGACGGGATGGGTGAGATCGTGGGCACGAGCCGTCGGCTCAAGGAGGTCTTCGAGCTCATGCGCCGCGCCGCGCCCGCGCGCTCGAACATTCTCGTTGTTGGTGAGTCCGGGACCGGGAAGGAGTTGGTGGCGAGGGGCATTCATCGCCTCAGCCCGCGGAGTGAGGGACCCTTCGTGCCGGTCCACACCAGCGCCATCCCGTCGGAGCTTCTCGAGTCCACTCTTTTCGGGCACGTCAAGGGGGCGTTTACGGGGGCAGTCAGCAGCCGAAAGGGGCTCTTCGAGTCCGCCCACGAGGGCACATTGTTCCTCGACGAAGTCGGCACCATCTCCCCGGAGACCCAGACAAAGCTCTTGCGGGTGATTCAGGAGCGGGAGGTTCGCCGGGTGGGCGGTGTCGAATCCAAGGTCGTGGACACACGCCTCGTGGCAGCCACCAACACCGATCTCCTGGAGGAGGTCCAAGCCGGGCGCTTTCGTGAAGACCTCTATTACCGGCTCAACGTCATCACCTTGGAAATGCCTCCCTTGCGCGATCGCCGAGACGACATCCCCCTCCTTGCCACCCACTTTCTGCATCTCTACGTCGAGGAGAACGAACGCGAGATCGAGAGCTTTTCGCCGGCGGTTATGGACATCCTCAGCGAGTACCCCTGGCCGGGAAATGTGCGCGAGCTCCAAAACGCCGTCGAGCGGGCGGTGGTGTTGTGTCAGGGAAACACCATCGAAGTCGACGAGCTGCCGCAGGCGGTGCGCGGTGGGGGTCGCGGATCGACTCCGGTGACCGAGCTGTCGCCTGAAGGCATCGACTTCAGGGAGGCGGTGACCTCCTACCAGGAGCGCCTCATTCGCGAGGCTCTGCTGCGCACCGACGGCGTACAGCGCCAGGCGGCCCGCCTGCTCCACCTCAGTCCCACTACCCTGAACGAGATGATCCATCGCCTCGGCATCGAGCCTTCTGAAGACAGCGGGGAAGGCTGACCCTCGGGTTGCACGGCAGCGGATCCGGCTCGGAGGGCGACCCCGGTCACAGAACAGGCGGACAATCACCGCGCTACGGGCGAGGGCTGCGACGCTCCTTCATTGAGGGCCGTATAATAATAGTAGGAACCAATCGGCGAGGAGGCGATGCGCTCATCTGCCCCAAGCAATCGGCTGCCGCTCGATGCGCTCCTCCAGCGCATGTTGGATCCCTCCTTCACCGCCAGCCATCGCCGGCGTCTGTCCTTCCGTGAGACGAGTCCGCACGTCAACCCGGTGATGCTCGCCGTGGCCTCGAACGACTCGTTCTATGTGAGTGCGTGGCGCGATCACGCCCGCGAGTGCGGCGCCTGCGCGCAGCTTTTCGAGTACTTCGGTCTTGATCTCTGAGGAAAATTCTGAATTCTCAATTCCTCACTCCGGTGCCTTCTCCCACGCGATCTCGCCACCGCCAAGACACTCCTCGCCGTCGTAGAGAACGGCGAACTGGCCGGGAGCGATGCCCGAGTCGGCGTCGTCGGTGAGCTCGACCGTCAGGGCGCCCCCCTGCCCGGTGTGCACCGTGCAGGCTGCGAGGCGTTCTCCGTGGCGGACGCGCACCTCGAGGTAGCGCCTCGTGGATGGCTCGGCGACCCAGTGTGGATGGGGGATGCAGAAGCGGTCGCGAGCGTACGTCGCGAGCTCGTTGCTGTGGGCTACCACGACGAGGTCCCGGTCGGTGTCCTTGGCGACGACGTACCACGGCCCACCGGCGAGCCCCAGTCCCTTGCGCTGGCCGATGGTGTGGAACCAGGTTCCTCTGTGCTCGCCGAGAACCCGTCCGGTGCCCGCCTCGCGGATCTCACCCGGGCGCTCGCCGAGGTGGTGACGCACGAAGTCGTTGAATGGAACTCGGCCGAGAAAACAGATGCCCTGGCTGTCGGGACGGTCGGCGTTGGCGAGGTCGAGACGCCGAGCCTCGGCGCGGACCTCGTTCTTTCTAAGATCGCCGATGGGGAAGAGACTGCGCGCCAGTTGCTCCTGGCGCAGCTGGCACAGAAAGTAGGTCTGATCCTTGAGGCGGTCCGCTCCCTTGAGAAGCCGAACCATCCCTTCGCGAACACTCGTGCGCGCGTGGTGACCGGAGGCGATAAGATCGAAGCGTCCGCCCACCCGATCGACGAGCGCGCCGAACTTGATCTGCCGGTTGCAGATGACGTCGGGGCTCGGGGTATGTCCTCCGCGGAGCTCCTTGATGGCATAAGCGACGACCGTGTTGAGATACTCCTGCTGGAGCGAGAGGACCTCCAGCGGGACGCCGGCGACGGCACACACGTCGCGTACGTAAGCGAGGTCGTCCTCCCAGGGACAATGACCAAGGTAGGCGAGCTCGGCCTCGAGCCAGATCTTGAGGTAGAAGGCGGTGAGCTCGTGCCGTCTCTCCTCGGCGAGACGCATCAGCGCCACCGAGGAATCGACACAACCCGACACGAGCACTGCCACTCTCATGGGTTCAGGATACCGATGGAATTAGGAATTCTGA
>DAOWFV010000211.1 GCA_030637805.1 Acidobacteriota bacterium
CGCGGAGGAGATGGTGAAGGAGGCCGGTGCCGAAGTCTCGCCGGTTGAAGAACCGGCGCGCGAGACCGCTCCGGCTGAGGAGCCCGTCGAGGAATCCCCGCCGATTGAAGAGGTGGTTCCGGTCGAGGACGTCGCTTCAGTCGAGGAGGCCGCTTCAGCCGAGGAGGCCCCTCCGGCCGAGGAGGTCGCGGTGGCGGAGGAAGAGCCCCCGGCGACCGATGCCCCAACCGGGGACGAGGAGGCTGCGGAGGTTACTGAAGCCGAGGTCGAGGTGGCCGCCGAGGAGCTCCCGACCGAGGTGGAGGAAGCCGCGGAGGAAGCCGCAGAGGAGAAGGACGAGGTGGCCAAGGCCAAGGGCTGAGGCGCCTGTCGGATAAGTGAGTAACGGGGCCAGGGGCGACACGCGTCTGGCCCCGAAGTGTAGAAAGGTGAGAGCATGGCAATAACAGCACAGGCGGTCAAGGAGCTCAGGGACCGTACCGGCACCGGCATGATGGACTGCAAGAAGGCCCTGATGGAGGCGAACGGCGACCTCGAAGAGGCGGTCAAGGTCCTGCGCACCAAGGGTCTGGCGGCGGCGGCCAAAAAGGCCCACCGCTCGGCCAGCGACGGCGTGGTCGCGGTGGTCGGTGGTGAGGACGCGATGGTGGTTTTGGAGCTCAACTGCGAGACCGATTTCGTGGCCCTCAACCCGGATTTCACGACTTTTGCCGAGGCCCTCGCCGGCCAGTCGCTGGCCTCGGGCGCACGCAGCGTCGGGGACCTCATGGCCCAGCCATTCGCAAACGACCCAGAGCACACGGTCGAGGAGATGATCTCCCAGAAAGTGGCCACCATTGGTGAGAACCTGGTTCTCAACCGCCTTGTCCGCATCGAGGCGGGTGCGGGCAACCGGCTCAGCTCCTATGTGCACGGCGCCGGGAAGATCGGGGTTGTGGTCGAGGGTTCGGGCGGTGCCACTGACGAGGCGCTGCACGACGTCGCCTTGCACGTGGCGGCCACGGAACCTCGCTTCGTTACCCGGGACGAGGTGACCGAGGATGTGCTTGCGACCGAACGCGAGATTGCCCTCAAACAGGCGATCGAAGCAGGTAAGCCCGAGGAGATCGCCAAGCGCATTGTCGACGGGAAGATGAACAAGTTCTTCGAGCAGGAGGTGCTGCTCGATCAGGCCTTCGCCAAAGACCCGAGCAAGTCGGTGACGGAGTACCTCAAGGAAGCTGCCGGCGACGGCGCCACGGTGGTCCGCTTCATCCGCTTCAAGCTCGGCGAGGGGGGCGACGAGTAGCGCCATGACGCCTCACTACCGACGGGTTATGGTCAAGCTGTCGGGTGAGGCCCTGATGGGCTCCCAGCCCTTCGGTATCGAGCCCGCGGTGGTGCGGAACATAGCCGGCGAGCTGGCCGCCGTCTACCATCTCGGGGTGCAGATCGCGGTGGTCGTCGGCGGCGGAAACATTATTCGCGGAGTCTCCGCCCACGAGCAGGGTATCGACCGCATCACCGGCGATTCGATGGGCATGCTCGCGACGGTGATCAACGCCCTCGCGTTGTCCTCTGCGATGGAGCAGCTGGATATCCCGACGCGGGTGCAGACCGCGATCGAGATGCATCAGGTCGCGGAGCCCTTCATCCGCCGGCGCGCCATCCGTCACCTGGAGAAGGGGAGGGTCGTGCTCTTCGCGGGTGGAACCGGCAACCCGTTCTTCACCACCGACTCCGCCGCAGCACTGCGCGCGAACGAAATCGACGCTGAAATCCTGATGAAGGCAACCAAGGTAGACGGCGTCTACACCGCGGATCCGGTCACCGACACCGAGGCCAGGCTGATGCCGCGTCTGAGCTACGAGGAGGTCCTCCGGCGGGGACTGAGGGTGATGGATGCGGCGGCGACCTCATTGTGCATGGAGAGCAAAATCCCGATCCAGATCTTCAATGTCCGCAAGCCGGGTATTATGAAACAAGTGGTGCTGGGAGAGGATGTGGGGTCGTGGGTCGGCCCCGAGGAGGCGGTATGAAGGAGAACCTCAAGCAGATCGAAAAGCGAATGGTGGACGCGGTGGACGCCTTCCAGGGGGAGCTGTTGAAGCTCCGCACCGGCCGTGCCTCGTTGGCCGTGCTCGACGGCATCAACGTGGAGTACTACGGCGCCCAGACGCCGCTCGCCCAGGTGGCGGCGCTGTCGCTGCCGGATCCCACCACGATCGCGATCGCTCCCTGGGAACCGAAGGTTCTGGGGGAGATCGAAAAGGCGATCCTGCGCTCCAATCTCGGCCTCACTCCAAACAACGACGGCAAGGTGGTGCGCCTCAGTATTCCTGCGCTGACCGAGGAGAGGCGGAAAGAGCTTGTCAAGGTCGCCCACACCGTCGCCGAGACAGCCCGTAACGAGATTCGGCAGATCCGCCGGGACGGCAACGAGGGCCTCAAGCGGATGGAGCAGAACAACGAGATTTCCGAAGATCTCATGCACGACGGCCAGGAACAGGTGCAAAAGCTCACCGACACCTATGTCGGCAAGATCAACGAAATCCTCGAGAAGAAGGAAGCGGAGATCCTGGAAGTCTAGTTCTTAGTTTTGAGTTGGCGAACGGCCGTGATTGAGCATTTAACGGCGGTCCTCAAGGCTCTCACGCGGGGTTCTTGAGATGCATCGGTTTGGATGGGCGGGGGTAACTAAAAACTGAAAACTAAAAACTCAAAACTCGCCCTTGTTTGCGTCGGCGGGGGTAGCAGCTCGCGATTCGGCGGGGACAAGCTGGCGGAGCCTCTCGGCGCCGGCACCGTCCTTGCTCATTCCCTCGGCGCTCTCTCCCGCGCCTTTCCCGAAGCCCCGCTGGTGGTGGTTGTTCGCGCTGAGCGGCTCGATGCATGGTGTGATCAATTGCAGCCCGAGTTCCCGAAGGCGCTCTTCGTCTCCGGCGGCCCCCGGCGCCAGGACTCGGTTCGGGTCGGAGTTGAGGCAGCCGCAGAGGGGGGTGCGGAGGTGGTGGCGGTGCACGACGCCGCCCGCCCACTGGTGCACCCGCAGGATGTACTGGAGGTGGTCGGCGCCCTCGGCGAGGCTGCAGGCGCAATCCTCTCGGCCGAGGTTTCGGACACCGTCAAGCGTGTCGACGATGGTGGCATGGTGGTCGACACCGTGTCCCGCGAGCGTCTGCGTCTCGCGCAAACCCCGCAGGTCTTCCGAGTCGCGAAGCTGATCGAGGCGTGGCGGCGCGCCGACTTCGAGCGCGTGTGGACCGATGAAGCGGCGCTTCTCGAGTGGGCGGGCCAACCGGTGCACAGCGTTCTTGCCAAGCATCCCAACCCGAAGCTCACCACCGACGGAGACCTCCAGATCATACGTGCCCTTCTCGGTGAAGAGACATGAGAGATTTGCGCGTCGGCCAGGGCTTTGACGCTCATCGGTTTCTCGACGGCCGCGAACTCAAGTTGTGTGGATTGCTCATCCCTGGCGAGGTGGGTCTTGAGGGCTTCTCGGATGCGGACGTCGCGCTCCATGCCGTCACCGACGCCATCCTCGGCGCACTGGCGCGGGGCGATCTCGGCGAGCATTTTCCGCCGTCGGATCCGCGGTGGAAGGACGCCGACTCGGCGGTTTTTGTCGCCCGCGCCCTGGAGATGGCGTCTGCCGACGGCTACCGGCTGGTCAACTGCGATCTGACTCTGATCGGACAGCGACCGCACATCGCACCCTTTCGCGACCGGCTCCGGGCCTCGCTGGCAGAGATCCTCGGCATCGAGCAGTGTGCGGTTTCGGTCAAGGCGACTACGACCGACGGATTGGGGTTCGCGGGACGCGGCGAGGGACTCGCCGCCCTTGCGGTGGTTCTCATGGGCGACGGGGCCAAGGATGTCTGAGGATCTTTGGGTCGTCGGCTTCCACGCCGTGCTCGGCCTCCTCGAGAGCGCGCGGCCGGTCGATGCGCTTTTGTTGCAGAATGGACGCCGGGACGCGCGAATGCGGAAGATCATCGAGGCGGCGCGGCGGCGGGACCTCCGCTACGATCTGGTGGCACGTTCCCGCCTCGATCGGGTTGCCGGCGGGGTGGCCCACAACGGGTGTGCGGCGCGGTCCGCACCGGTGGAGTTCGCGCCCCTGGAGGATCTCATCCGGCCGGCCGGTGAGCACGGGAAATTGGTGCTCCTCGACGACGTGATCGATCCTCACAACCTCGGGGCGGTGCTGCGAACCGCGGCCGGCCTCGAGGTCGACGGGGTGGTGATCGCCGGGCCTTCGGCGCCGCCGCTGGGCGGGGCGGTGGCCAAGGCTGCTGCGGGGCTTCTCGGTCGGGTGCCGCTGGCGCGTGTCAGCGTAGCCGCCGACGCTCTGACACGGCTGGGCGACCTGGGCTATTGGGTCTTCGGCGCAGATGCGGAAGGCACCTCTGTGGACGAGGTAGGCCGAACAGATCGCTGGGTACTCTGCATCGGAGCCGAGGAGAGAGGCCTTCGCGCGAAGACCAGGGCACATGTGGACGAGTTGGTGGCGATTCCCATGGCGCCCGGGGTGGAGTCGTTGAATCTCTCGGTGTCGGCAGGGATCCTGTTGTGGGAGCTCGGTCGTCCGTCGGGCTCGATGTCAGAAGATTGATGTTGCAGGTCGCAGGTTTCAGGTCTCAGGTCTCAGGTCACAGGACACACAGGTCACAGGCTTCAGGTCTCAGGTCGCAGGTTTCAGGTCTCAGGTCGCAGGTTTCAAGTCTCAGGTCGCGGGTTTCAGGTCCCAGGCTTCAGGTCTCATGCATCAGGTCGAAAAAAGGATCCAGAAGAAGACCTGACATCGCAGGAGGCCAACCGACGATTCTTGTGCAGCGTGCGATGTGCGACCTGAGACCTGAGACGTGCGATGTGCGACCTGCTGGGCGGAAATCCGGCAATATTTTTGCTTGCGCTCAATAATCTGCTGTGCTATCGTCCCTCTCCCACTGCCCAGGGCAGAGGTGTGTTCTTTGCAATCCAGCTGGATCCGGAAGTCAAGAGACTGCTGGCGTAGCTCAATGGTAGAGCAGCTGATTTGTAATCAGCAGGTTGCGGGTTCGATTCCCATCGCCAGCTCCATTGGCGAGGACGGAGTATCGAATGCAGGCGTGGCCGAGTGGTTAAAGGCAGCAGACTGTAAATCTGCCGGCATTATGCCTACGGTGGTTCGAACCCATCCGCCTGCACCATCTGAATCGGCGCCGTAGTGTACAGCCGCGGGAGTAACTCAGTGGTAGAGTCACAGCCTTCCAAGCTGTTAGTCGCGGGTTCGAGCCCCGTCTCCCGCTCCAGGTTCAGCAGGGGTATTCGCCCACGTAGCTCAGTGGTAGAGCA
>DAOWFV010000240.1 GCA_030637805.1 Acidobacteriota bacterium
GACCCCCGGATAGAGCGCTCCTCCGCGGCGGGGTCGACGTGGTATCGTGGCGTCAGACCCAGCTCTCTGAGTCCGAGGCGCTCTTTTCCCGGTGAATGGGTGAGCCCGAGGAGAGATCGGCCGAGCGGCACGTTCGGCACGGGGTCGAGGAGGCAAAGACCGTGGGTGACAACGACAAAAAAGGCTGTGGCTGCTGCGGCGGTGGAATTTTTGGAAGCATCGGGGCGGTGCTGGCTGCCCTCCTCAGCTGGGGTGTCAACCACAGTATTCTGTGGGCGCTCGTCCACGCCTTCTTCAGCTGGTTCTACCTGATCTATCACTGGATCAAGTACGGGACGATCATGCCGTGAGTCGTCGAACTACAGAATGGAGAACTTGATGAGCAAGGCAATCCTCGTCGCTCGCTTACTGCTGGGGCTGATCTTCACCGTTTTCAGCCTCAACTATTTCTTCCCCTTCCTGCCCCCGCCGGAGATGTCCGAATCGGCTGCGGGTCTGTGGGGTGCACTCGCCGGCTCGGGCTACATGGTTCCAGTGATGAAGGTGATCGAGCTGGCGGCCGGTGTCTTCCTCCTGGGTGGGATACTGGTGCCCCTCTCCCTGACCCTGCTGGCGCCGATCATTGTCAACATCGTTCTCTTCCACGTTTTCCTAGATCCTGCGGGCATGCCTGTCGGGATCCTGGTGCTGGTGCTCGAGGTCTTTCTCGCCTGGGCCTATCGGGATGCCTTCAAGGGGGTCCTGGACCCGCGCGCAAAACCTCGCGAATAGTCCGAGATTAGTCCGATCAGTTCACGACGCCGGACTCGCCGAGGTTCTGCTCGGCAAATTCGAGCACGCGGTCGTAGTTCTCGTAGTCCTGACAGTGGCGCTGCAAGAGGTGGAAGACATCGGTAGCTTTTTCGATGTCCCCCGCATCACCGAAAGCGATCATCAGCTGTTCCATGGACTCGCAGTCGTAACGTCGTGTGAAGGCCGCCGCTTCGGAGAAGACCACGCTGTATCCTGCCTGGTTGGTCCAGCTCAGGCAGAGGGCGAGGAAGGTGTAGATGTGTCCGATATAGGTCTCGTCGTAGACCTCGTGCATGTACGGCAGGCAGCGCAGGAAGAATGGGATCGCCTCACCGTAGCGGCCGTCGTCGAAGAGGATCACACCGAGCGTGTAGCAGGACTGGCAGTAGACGCTGAGCACCTCGTCAAACGACTCGAGGTAGGCCTTGTACGAGCTGATGGACTCCTCAAGAATTTGCTTCGCGCTGTCGATCTCCTCGAGGTCGTAGTGGATGGTTCCCATCAAACCCAGGAGGAAGCTGCGCCAGTTGACCTCCTGCTCCAGGGCCAGCAGGTCCTGGACGTCGCGGATGTCGGTGTCGTCGGCCGTTCGCTGGTCCATGCGTTCGATCACGCGCTCGATACCGGCCGCCACCTGTCCGGTTTGATCGGTTCCCGTATACCACTCTGGGATCTGCATGCCGCCTTACCCTCCTCGAGCGCGACGAGTTTAGCTGGTAAGGCCCGCAGGGTAAACAGCTGGCCCGCTTATCACCGGGTTCCGCCGCGAGGGTGGCGAGGTGCCATCTCAGGCTTCAGGTCACAGGTAACAGGTCTCAGGTCGCAGGTCTCAGGTTGCATGTCGAAGCGTGAGACCTGAGACCTGCGACCTGAGACCTGTGAGACATGCGGACCAGCGGTGACCCGCCGGGGAGCACCTGCTGCGATCTGAGAAGTCTGGGTTAGAATGCGCGGGCCGTCATGAAATGTAAGGAAGGCAAATCCACCGCCAGGAGCAAGCTGGGCCGATACCGCTGCAAGGACTGCAAAGCGGTGGTCAAGAAGAAGAAAGATGTCTGCGAACCCAAGAAGATCTAAGGAGGGTGCAGGGGATAGATGGATGGCGGATTTCGGAGTGTCGTGAAGGACTCGTTGAGGCGAATTCTCGGGGCAGTACTGCGAGTACGGACCGAGAATGCAACGAAAACGAGGCTTCACGCCGCCCGAAAGGCGCTGTGCATTCTATTCCCTACACCCTCCTGGTAAGGCTGCCGGCCGCTCTAACCCGCTTATCTCACCGGGTTTCGTAGCGAGGGCGGCGAGGTGCCATCCGCGGGATCTGGGGTTTCAGGTCTCAGGCTTCAGGCCGCAGGTCGCAGGTCGCAGGTCGCACCGAGAATGTGGACTGCACTTTCGTGATGTCAAGCCCCATTTTCAACTTTCTTGAGTTTCTCAATGAAACCTGAAGCCTGAGACCTGAAGCCCACGAGACATGCGGGCCAGCACCAACCCTCAGCCATCCCACACCCGCATCTGAATGAAACAGCGCCCATGCCCCCGTTCGGCCGAGTCCTCGACAACTTTCCGGTATGGCATGGGCGCCTTGGTGCGAAAATTCAGTATACGACACCAGCGGCGTCGCGCAAGGGGGGATTTTTTCGTCCAGCTCGCGCCGTCGGAGCGCCTCGGGCGACGGGTCAGTCGATCTTGAACGCCACGTCGATCGTGGCCTGCCACTCGATGTTGCCGTTAGATCCGAGGCCGCCGCGGAACTCCTTGACCTCGAACCAGGCCAGGCCGCGCAGGCTTTCGGAGGCCTTTTCCACCGCGGCCTCGATGGCCTTCTCGTAGCTTTCGGTCGAGCAGCCGGTTACCGAGATCTTTTTGAATACTCTGTCTGCCATATCAGACTCCTTTCACGCTCGGAGAACAACGCCTGGGTGATCCCTGTTCCCGGGGGGCATGCTCCTCGCCAGGCGACGCTGGATACAGGTCTCAGGTCTCAGGTTTCAGGTCACAGGCTTCAGGTCTCAGGCTTCAGGTCACAGGTCTCAGGCTACACAGGCTTCAGATCTCAGGTGTCATTGAAAAACACACAATAGTTGCTGAATGGGCTTGACATCCAGGAGTCCAGCCGACGATTCTGCTGCGACTTGCGATATGCAATGTGCGCCCTGAGACCTGAGACCTGAGACCTGCGATGTGCGACCTGTGCCCTGCATCCAGCTTCGCCTGTCGGCTCCGCCGTGACAAGTCGAGAATCGAGTATCGAGTATCGAGCATCGAGTATCGAGCCCTGCTCGATCACTGGTCACCGAGGAATGTTTGCTCATCCGGCTCTCCGTCGAGACCCGACCACAGCCGCCAGGCGGACTCCAGCGGCTCGCCGCCGTACCACAGGGCGCGGGTGAAACTCTCGACCCAGGGGTCGAAGCCGGGGATGATGCGAAGGTTGTCCTCGATGGCGAGGGTTGCCGGGTCGGTGGACAGGCGGTCGAGGGCGGTGGCCGCGCGGCGCAGGCGCCAACCCCACGAGGACTCCTCGTGGCATTGATCGAGGCGCCGCGCCCACAGGCGCAGCACCGCGGCAGTGCGCACGGCGTTCGGATCGTGACCGCGCGGCACCAGGCAGGGCAGGAACGGATCCATGCCGACGCCGTGCAGCATGACCCCGGCCCGCCGCTCGAGGGCGTGCAGGCCGCGGCTGACGTCGGCGTGGAAGAGGGCGTTTTCCAGCTCCTCCTCCACGCCGGTACCCTCGCAGCCGTCGAGGATCCGGTGGCGGTCCTTGGGGGTGAGGAGCAAAGGGGCGGCGACCGCAAACCGCCCGCCCGCCGTCTTCAGCTTTTCGATGCGCCGCTCCACCTCGGCGCGGGCGCCTGGAAAGGGGAAGAGGCCGAGGACCGCTCCCCACAGGGTGCCGCTCCACGCTTCGGGAAGGACGAGGCCGTCGCTCAAAGGGTAGGGGAGGGTCGGCAACAGGGCCGTGACGCGGAGGTCGTCATCGCCGGGATCGATGCCAAGGTCGGAGGGTGTGATCCCGGGGTCGTCGAGGACCAGAAGAGCGCTGCTTCCACTCTCGAGCAGGTGGTGAAGGATCTCCCGGCGTTCGGCCGCGACGCGCGCGAACACGATGGTGCGGACCGGTTCCCGTGGAACCGAGCCCTCGGCGGGCAGGATCCTGACCGGTGCATCCTCCCAAACCACTCCGAGTTTGATGGGGTCGAGGCTTACCCGCGGTCCGGGCAGATATCCGGGGCGCAGAACGTGGGTCACTGGGAAGAGGTCGGGGTAGGCGGGCTCGATCCTACGCACCGCCGCCTCCTCCGAAGACCTCGTCGAGGGCGGAGCGACCCGGGCCGCCCTGCCGCCGCGCCACGTACTTGGCCAGCACGTCGGTCTCCAGGTGCAGGCGGGCGCCGGAACGCATGTGTTCGAGGTTGGTCGCCTCGAGGGTGGCGGGGATCAGTGCGACCTCGAACCAGTCCGGTCCGAGGGCGGCAACGGTGAGCGAGACGCCGTGAAGGCTGACGCTGCCCTTGGGCGCCACCTCCTGGGCCTGCTCAGCCGGGAGGGAAAGACGCCAGCGCTGGAAGGCGCCCTCCGGGCGGATTGTGAGGACCCGTACAACGGTGTCCACGTGCCCCTGCACGAGGTGGCCTCCGAGGCGATCGCCCAGTCGGAGGGCACGCTCGAGGTTGACGGAGGCGCCCGCACGTAGATCGCCGAGCAGGGTACGCTCGAGGGTCTCGGGTGAGAGGTCGGCAGTGAAGCCGGAGGGAGAGGGATCGAGGACGGTGAGGCAGGCGCCGTCGATCGCGACGCTGTCGCCGGCTTTCGGTGGCGCGTCGTCGGGCCAATGAACCTCGACATCAAGGACGGCCCCAGCACTTTTCGGTGCGAGACGGCGGACCCCGCCAACGGTTTCAATCAACCCCGTGAACATCCTCGTCCCCCGGTCGTACCGCAGTAATTTCCAGATCCTCGCCATGGTGGCGGACAGTCTCGAAACGGAGGCGCCGTGCCATCTCCAGGGTGGGGGCACCACGCCCGGCTACCGCCGCCGGCGCTTCGCCGCCGATGAGAATGGGGGCGACAAAGAAAATCGCCTCATCCACCAGATCGGTATCGGCGAAGGAGCCATGGACGGTGGGGCCACCCTCGACCAGCAGGGTGGAGACCTCGCGTCTGGCCAGCTCGTCGAGGAGCGCATCGAGATCGACCCGCCCCGTATCGTCGGCGGTGATCTCCACCAGCTCCACCCCCAGATCGCCGAGACGTCGGCGGTTTTCCCCGGTGGCCTGTGGGGTGTGGGCGATGAGCGTCGCTTGAGGCTCGCTCTGGACCAATGCGGCGTTCGATGGAACACGCAGCCGGGAGTCGAGCACGATCCGGCGCCAGCCTGTGACCGGGTTGAGGCCGAGCCGCCTGGTGAGGCGCGGGTTGTCTGCCAGAACGGTGCCGACTCCGACGAGGATGGCATCGTGCTCCTCCCTGAGTTCGAGACCCCGCTCCCGAGCGGCCTCACCGGTGATCCACTGCGAGTGTCCCTCGCGGGTGGCGACACGACCATCGAGCGAAACCGCGGCCTTCATGGTCACCCAGGGCCGCTTGTGCCGCGCCCAGCGCAGCCATCGCCGGTTGAGGATGCGTGCCTGATCGGCCCCCGGACCCTCGTGTACCTCGATCCCCTCAGCCCGCAGGCGCTCCGAGCCGCCCGAGGCGGTGGCGGTCGGATCGCGGAGGGCGAGGACAACCCGGCGCACGCCGGCCTCGAGGATGGCATCGACACAGGGAGGGGTTTTTCCGCGGTGGGCGCACGGCTCGAGGGTCACGTAGAGGGTGCCGCCGCGGGCGCTCCCGCCGGCATCGTCGAGGGCGACCACCTCAGCGTGGGGTCCGCCGAAGGCGGCGTGCCAGCCCTCGCCCGCGAGCCGACCCTCGGCGTCCAGAACAACCGCGCCGACCATCGGGTTCGGGGAGGCGCCATAGCGCCCACGAGCGGCAAGCTCCAGCGCGCGCCCCATCCAGACCTCATCCGCGCTCGAATCATCCAAGCGAGAGTGCGGGCGGTCAGGACGAGCATCGGTCGAGCAGGTGGGCCCGATCCGGGTGGAGCCCGACTGGCCCCCGCTGCCTTGTCGTGGAACTCCGGGTCCTGATCGTCTCACCTCGTCCCAACCATTCGCTGCATCACTCAGCCATCGTTCGCGGACTCGTTGCCGGTATCGATCTCGAGCAGGGAGTCCACGAAGTCCTCGGCCACGAAGGGCAGGAGGTCGTCCGCGTCTTCACCCACACCCACCCATCGTACAGGGAGCTTGAGGCCGTCGGCAATGGCCAGGATCACACCCCCCTTGGCGGTGCCGTCCAGCTTGGTGAGGACGACGCCGTCGACCCCCGCTGTCGCGCCGAAGCGCTGGGCCTGCTCGATCCCGTTGGAGCCGGTCGTGGCGTCGAGGACCAACAAGACCTCGTGTGGCGCACCGGGGACCTCGCGCGCTGCGACCCTGTTTACCTTCTCAAGCTCCTTCATCAAATTGGTGCGGGTGTGGAGGCGCCCGGCGGTGTCCACCAACACCTCGTCGACATTCCGCGAGCGAGCGGCGGAAATGGCATCGAAGACCACCGCCGCCGGATCGGCGCCTTCCCGCTGGTGAATCACCGGCGCGCCTACCCGCTCCGCCCACACCTTGAGCTGGTCCACCGCACCAGCGCGAAAGGTGTCCGCCGCCGCCAGGATGACGCTGAGCCCCTGCTCCTGCTTCCTCTTCGCGAGCTTCGCGGCCGTGGTCGTCTTGCCCGTGCCGTTGACCCCTACCAGCAGGGTGATCCGCGGCCCGTTGACTTCCCGCGCGGGCGGTTGCTTCTCGTCGGCGGTTCGCAGGAGAGTGAGGAGGCGGTCCCGCACTACCGGGCGCAGCTCTGCGGCGTCGGTGATGCGGCCGGACCGGACATCGTCGCGTAAAGCGTCTACCAGGCGAAGTGAGAGCTCCACCCCTGCGTCCGAGGCAATCAGCGCTTCCTCCAGATGGTCGAGATGCACGGGTTCTACCGGCCCGGTGCGGCGAAACGTATCCCCCACCTTCTCCAAAAACTCGGTGTGAGTCATGAAGAGACCGCGTTTGAGTTTGCCGAGGAAAGTACGAGCCATCACACCCCCACCTCGCTCGGACCGGGCCCGGTTTTGCGAGCTGCCTCGAGTCAGCCTCAGGCGAGCTCTCTGGCGAGTACCTCGGCCGCACAGCGCAGGCGGTGCAGGGCCTGCGCTCGGGAGCCGGCCCGATCCACGACGAGCACCACATAGTAGCCGTCGGGCAGGGCCTGCGTCAACGTGACCAGCCGAGTCCCCTCGAGGACGTACGAATCGACGGTCCCGGCCTCGGTCGTGGCGGTCAGGTTATCGAGCTGACGCTTGAATATGCCGTGGTATGCGCCCTCGACCTTGAGGTCGAAGGGGTCGTTGTGGCGGGTGACCCACTCCACCGCCTCCCCTTCCGGGTCGACGAAAATGGCGCCGACTGCTTGGGGGACGTCCACCAGGAGATTGGTGAGAAGGTAGTTGAAGGGCATCTAGGGCACCGTGCGATGATTCCGGTGATCTCCGGACGGCGCCGGCGCAGGTCCCGTCACGAGGGCAGCCGATCATCCCGGTCGCAAAGCGCCCCTCGGCACCCTCGATGGCTCTCCGAGATCGGAGCCGGGCTCACTCGTCTTGTCCGAGCAGGGCCCGGGCCGTGTCCGCAGACTCAGAGGTCGGATCTGATGCGATGACGCGCTCGAGGTGCGGGCGCGCTTCACTCTCCTGTCCGGTCAGCATCAGCAGCTTGCCGAGCTCGAAGGAGACCTCGACACGTTCCGGAAACTCGAGCCTCGCCTCTTCGAGCAGGCTTTTGGCGAGATCCGTCTCGCCCTGCCGCTGGGCCAGCTTGGCCAGGACCAGGTAGCCGTCGAAGACCGGATTCGGAAGGATGATGGATTTGCGGATGTACTCCGCAGCTGCACCCAGTTGGCCGCGTTGGAGGTAGGTCAGGCCGAGGTTGAAGTAGACCTGCTTGCGATGAGGGTAGGTGGAGTTGCTGAGCACCGCCAGAAAGTCCACCTCCGCCATGTGGAACTGACCCATCGCCATGTATGTGGAGCCGCGGTTGTTGCGGGCGTCGGTGAAATCTGGGACCAGCACGAGGGTCTTGTTAAAGGACGCGAGAGCCTGGTCGAACTGACCCATGCGCAGGTGACAGAGCCCGATCATGTTGTGAACGGTGGCGTTCCCTGGTGCAACGCGGTTCGCCTGTTCGAAATACTCGATGGCTTCCTCGAGGTGGCCCTGCTGCATGAGAACGTTTCCCTGACGCATCAAGGTGATGGAGTACAGGGGGTCGACGCGGGTCTTTTTCTGTGCCTGGGCACTACTCGGCTTCGGTGGTTCTGCCTTCTGATCGCTCGTGCCTGAGCTGGCGCAGGAGGAGACGAGGAGAAAGGGCAAGAGCATAAGGGCGGCGATGAGGCGGTTCATGAGACCTCCGATGGGACGGGTTCCGGTGAGTGGTCTGGCGGAGGGCTGATATCTCCGGCTTCCACCGCGGCCTGAAACGCGTCGATGACCTGGGGATCAAACCGCGTTCCGGACATGGATCGCATCTTGGCGAGGACGTAGTCCAGGGTCATCGCCTCCTGGTAGGGGCGGGTCGTGGTCATCGCGTCGAAAGTGTCGGCAACGCCGATGATGCGCGCGACCATCGGGATCTCCTCCCCTCGGAGGTTGTCGGGGTAGCCGGTGCCGTCCCAGGTCTCATGGTGGTTGCGGATTCCGGGGATGATGTCTTTGAGCGTGCTGATCGGAGCCATGATCTGGGCGCCGATGCCCGGGTGTTGGCGCATCACGGCGAACTCCTCATCCGAGAGCCCGCCCGGTTTGTTGAGGATTCCATCGCGGATCCCCAGCTTGCCGACGTCGTGGAGAATGGCTGCGATGCGGACCCGGAAAACCTGCTCCTGGGTGAGGTCGAGGTGGCGAGCGATGGCCATGGAGTAGGAGCTGACGCGCTCCGAATGTCCGTGGGTGTAAGGATCCTTGGCGTCGATGGCGGCGGCCAGGGTTTGGATGGTTTCGAGGAAGAGCTCCTGGTTCTGTCGCAGCGCCTTCTTGAGACGACGGACCAGGGCCTCGATGCTGCCCGCCATGTTGTTGAAGTTGCTGCCGAGCTTGGCGATTTCGTCGTTTCCGCGGACCGTTGCCCGCACCCCAAGATCGCCGTCGGCGATCTGGAACGAGGTGGCGGCGAGGTTCTGTAGCGGTGTGATGAGCCAGCGGCTTAAGGCGAGACCGATGCCGAGCGCCACCAGGGCCGCGAGGGCGCTCAAGCCCAGCGTGCGCTGCTGCATGACCCGCACCGGAGCAAAGGCTTCGGCCGTGGGCCGTTCCACCACCATTCCCCAGCCGAGGACGCCCACCGGAGCGACCGAACCCAAGACCTCTCCGGTGTCGAGCTCGAGGGGGTGGTGATATGTACGTGTGAGGCGCAGCGGGTTGCGGAGAAAGTCTCGCACCAGAGGCGACCCGGCGAGACTCCGGCCCCGCAAGCTCGGCTGCCGCGAAACCACCACCCGCCCGTGGTCGTCGATGAGGCTCACCAGGAGGCCGGAGTACGCGTTGTCCGCAAGGTTCGTCTGGATGGGACCGAGATCGAGGACTCCGGCCAGGGTTCCCCAGACCTCCCCGTCCCGCGAACGCAGGGGAAAGGCGAGGATCGCCTTGGGCGCTTCCTCCCTCGGAAGATCGAGGAGAAGTTCCTCCACCCGGTTCCCTGTGATCGCCCTCTCGTGGGCTTCCCGGACGGCCTCGTCGAGGGGTTGGATGGCTGCGGGGTCGAGCTGGGGTGATCGGATATAGGCGCCCTCGCCGTAGCTGTCGAGGATCTGCAGGTAGACAAAAGATCGACCGGGCTCGTTGGCAATGCCCTGAAGGAGCTCCTCAAAGGAGGCGACGTCGATGGTGTCGGCAGCTGCGAGGGCGCGGGCGGTGCTTGCCAGCAGGGTGCGGTGTCCTCCCAGAAAGAGAGAGACCTCACCTGCCAGGCTCACCGCCTGTCGTTGGAGATATCGCTTCTCGACCGTGGTGAGATGTTCCCGGTTGTACGAGGAGAGTAGGAGACCGACCACTATCACCGGGACCACGGTCACCAACACCAACGTGGCGGCGATGGGATAGGTCAGGCTGGAACGAAATCGTGCACCAAAGCCCATGGGAACAAGAAGAATATATCATGGCGGGGTGGGGGAGATCCTGACAATCGGTCTTCAGGCGTGGACGTCGGCGGGGGTGGGACAGTGACTCTCGACCGACGGACCGCTGCGCGCACGCTGCGTGAGATAGCCGATCTGCTGGAGGTCCACGGCGAAAACGTCTATCGCGTCCGCGCATTTTCAAACGCGGCGCGAGCCGTGGAGCGGGTGGAGGGAGACTTGGCGGAGATGGTGGCGAGCGGCGACGTGCTGCAGCTGCGCGGGGTGGGCCGCGGGACTGCGGCGGTCCTCGAGGACCTGGCGGCCGGGAGGCAGCCGGCGGTCCTCGACGAGGTGATCGGCAGAACCCCGCCCGGTGTCCGAGAGATGCTGGGGATAGCCGGTCTTGGACCGAAGAAGGTGCACTCGTTGTGGCACGATCTCGGGGTCGCGGGCGTGGGGGAGCTCGAGTACGCCTGTCGCGAGAACCGCCTGGTCGAGCTCCCTGGTTTTGGGGCGAGGACCCAGGAACGCCTTCTCGAGGCGATCCGCTTCGCGCAGCGATCGCGCGAACGACGCCTGATCAATGAAGCGTGGGCATCCGCGGCCGAGCTTCAGAACACTCTCAAGAGCCGGCTAGGGGGAGGCGCGCGGGTGGACGTGGCCGGGGAGCTGCGTCGCCAGTGCGAGACCGTGGGGGCGGTCGAGCTGGTCGTGACCTCGTCGGACGAAGAAGCGGTGGGCCGGGCTCTCGCCGACGAGCTGGAAACGGTCGAGCGGACCGGACCTGGCCTGTGGACGGGCGCAACCGGGGAAAGCTTCACAGTTCAGGTTCGGGTAGCAGCACCACTTGAGGCTGTTGCCGCCCTGATTTGGATGACGGGGTCTGCCGGCCACCTCCACGCCCTGGGGGCGC
>DAOWFV010000213.1 GCA_030637805.1 Acidobacteriota bacterium
CCGCGCGAGGCCGGCGTTGTTGACCAGGATTTCGATCGCTCGCCACTCGTCCGGGAGACCTGCGACCCAGGCGTCGACCGCAGCGCGGTCACGCACGTCGAGGGAGGCCGCAAGCACCTCGGCGCCGGACTCTTCCTCGAGCCTCGCGGCCAGCGCTAGCAGACGATCGCCACGCCGTGCGGCCAGCAGCAGCCGGCAGCCGAGTCGCGCGAACGCATTGGCACAGCCTGTGCCGATGCCACTCGAGGCGCCGGTGATAAGAACAATTTTTCCACTCAGATCCATCCGAGATCCTCCCGCTCAATTCCGGTCGCCATCATACCGGTCTCTTTCAATCGGGGCGTGGGTGGTTACGGGGGAAGAGAATACAGGATCGGGAGTTTTTAGTGTTGAGTTTTGAGTTAAGGCAAGGGCGCGCTGACCGGACGTGCCTGACAATCTTGGGAGCGTGGATGCTGCGGCGATCTAGAGGCCCATTGAGTCCCAAACATTGCCAGGGGGGCTCTCTCGCGGAGCACGACTACAGAAGACCGCCTCAAAGTCAGAAACCCGCCGGCGTAACGCGCCCAAACGCGGTCCACCGGCGCCAAACTACTCGACATGCCCCCCGCGCCAAAAAATTCGAAATTCGAAATCATTGAACACTCACGCCCTGCGGGTGCGTTCACCCGGCGCCAAGCTCAGGCCGTGAGCTCTTCTCCGGTGTCCTCGGCCTCGCGTGCCCACTCCGGCTGCCAGACACCCTCGTACATCGCCCTGATGTAGGGATCGAAGAAGAACTGATGCTCGCCGAACGCCGGCTGCAAATCGTCGAGCCACGTAGCCTGGGAGTCGAATCGTGCGAAGAAAACGCGGTTGGCCCACTCCGGGTCGCGGCCCTGTACCATCTTGAGCACGAAGACCTTTTCGCCGTGGATGGTGGTAACTCCGTCCACCAGCACCTTGCCGGGGGTGGCGGACATCGATGGACCGCGCACGGTTCGGGCGAGGCCGGAGACCTCCCGGTAGGCGTTGCTGAAGATGCGCAGGGTGCGGGCCAACGAGACCTCGAAGTACTGTTTCGGCCCGGTATCCCGCTCGACGAAGAGATAGTAGGGAATCGCGCCCATCGCCACCTGTCGGCGCCACATCTCCGCCCAGACCTCGGCCTTGTCGTTGACGTGGCGAATCAGCGGCGCCTGGCAGCGAATCACTGCTCCGGTGTCGAGAATGCGGCGGACCGCCTCCTGCACAGCAGCCGTCTGCAGCTCCCGCGGGTGGGAGAAGTGGGCCATGAAGGCGAGCTGGCGACCGCTGGCCCTCACCTGCTCGAAGAGACGCAAGAGATCGTCGGCGTCGGGATCGGTCAAGAAGCGATGAGGCCAGAAGGCGAGCGACTTGGTGCCAATGCGGATCGACCGAATGTGGGAGAGACGCGGGTCCAGAAGCGGCTCGATGTTGCGCCGCAGGAGCCGGGAGTTCATGACCATCGGATCGCCGCCGGTGACGAGCACATCCGTGACCTCGTCATGCTCGCCGAGGTAGCGCACGAGGGCGTCGATGTCGCGGCTGGCGAATCGCAGGTTCTTTACGCCGACAAACTGTGCCCAGCGGAAGCAGTAGGTGCAGTAGGCGTGACAGCTCTGGCCCTGCACCGGGAAGAAGAGCACCGTCTCGCGGTACTTGTGCTGGCAGCCGGGCACCTTCTCGCCGTCCACCATCGGTACGTTGAGCAGCTTCTGCCCGCCCGGATTCGGGTTCATCCGCATCTGGATCTCACGCGCCAGACGGAGGAGTTCCTCGTCGTTCCCACCGCCGACCACGAGGTCCTGAAGACGCAGGAAATCGGCCCTCCCAAGCATGCCCGCCTGCGGGAAGGTCAGCTGGTAGATGGGATCGTTGGGGATGTCATCCCAGTCGATGAGCTCGCCCAAGACGTAATCGTTGACCCGAAAAGGCAGTACGGCGGACACGGCTTTGAGCGCGATCAGCTGTTCCCGGGAGAGCTTCTCCATCTTCGCAAGCTTGTCGAGATGCCTCCGGCCATAGGCTCGATATCGGGGCTGATCGACGACACTTCGACTTTCCATCGGTCACCCCCTTTCGGCATTTTCAGAGACTCTCGATGCACCGGCGGGAAGGAATCAGGCGCCCCGAGAGCGTTACTGGTGCGTGACGATTATAGCACAAGATCGTCCTCAATGAAAGTGATGTCAAACACTTGAAACCAAAGAAGTTCTACCTGAAAACCGGCCGGAAGCCGCCTGCAACGCGAAAATCGCGAGGAGGCGCGAGATGTAGCGCTGGAAGGCCGCGGTCGTAGTCCTTCTACTACAAGGACTTACGGCGTCGCAGATCGTTCCTCAACCGCGATTTGCAGCCGTGAGAAGGTCTCCGATCGGGCCCCTACTCGCCTCCGTCTCCCCCATCTTGCTCGGGCGGATGCTCGAACTCGACCGGGGGCGGCACCGTGCCGGCCACGGTCCGCTTCAGCATGGCATCCACCCGCTTGCGCGCCTCCACCTCGAGACGCAAGCTCGCCTCGGGATAACCCTCCCCGGCTGACTCCGGCGCCTCCCACTCCTCGCGCCGCATATAGAGGGTCTGGGTCGGGAAGGCGAACTCGATCCCCAGATCAGCACCGAACCGAATGATGTCCACCCCGAGGCGGTGGCGCTCCCTGAGCTCGGTGGCCCAGTCGGGCGTCTCGAAGAAAACGTAAACCATGATCTCCAAAGAGTCTGCTCCGAACTCGTTGAAGTAGATATGGAAATAGTCCTTACGGGTGTACGGGTGGCGGCGAACGAGCTCGCGAATGCCCTCGCAAAACGCATCGATCTTCTCCGGGGGAGTGTTATAGGCCAGTCCGAGGCGGGTGCTCCACCGCCGAAACCTCCGATCGCCGAGGTTGTCCACCGAGGCCTTGATGAGGTTGGAGTTGGGTAAGGTGATCAGCGAGTTGTAGAACGTACGGATACGGGTGGAGCGGAATCCCACCTCCTCCACCGTCCCCTCCACATCGCCCACGACAACCCAGTCGCCAACCTTGAACGGCCGATCGAGGATGATCATCAGTGAGCCGAAAAAATTGCTCACTGTGTCCTGGGCTGCTAACGCAAGCGCGAGGCCGCCGATACCCAGGCTGGCGACCAGGGCCGTGAGATCGGTTCCCAGCGCCTGAGCCACAATCAACAACGCGATCGCGGCCACGAAGACCTTGAGCGATCGGCAGACCAGGGGCACCAGCATGTTGTCGTACTCTGAGTCTGTGCGCTCGGCGCGCCGCCCGAGGACATCGCTCAGTACGTCGATGAAACGATAGGCACTGACCCCGGCTACAACCACCGCCACGACCTTGAGAGCACGGTAGTAGAGGTTGAAGACGCCCACCGGCAACCCAAGCCAGAGAATGCCGAGCCCCCAAACCATGAGCATCACGAGCATCCCGAGCGGGCGCACCGCGCGTAAGGCAGCGTCGCGATCGATCTCGGTCTCGCGACGTCTCAGGTACCCTCTCACCAACGCCGTCGTCAAGGCCACGAAAGCCCGGCCAGCGACCGTACCGAGGAAGATGGTCAAGAGCATCCCCAGCCACTGCCACAGCTCGAGCACGAAGACCTCTATCCGGAGCGAGGTCGGCATGACGCTGCGCAGCCAGGCACCCGTGGAAACCGCCCTATCCAACTCCTTGACCCCCGCCACCACCGCTCGGTCTTCAACGCTCTTCCGAAGCCTGTCCACCGAGAAAACGGACTCGGCGGTAAACAGCCATTCGCCGGTCGCCATCGGTGCAATTACGACCTCGCCCTCGGGCACCCGCAGGAAGACGTACGGGTCGCCGACGGGCTCGTCCGGAATTTCATCCAAACGCACGTACGCGGTGCGGTCGAGGATCTCCTTCAACTCGGCAGCCACCTCCCTGCCCTTCACCTCGCGCGCCTCCTTCGAGATGCGCGAGAGATCGAGGCAAGCCGCTGCCGCCTTGAGATCGGCGGGGTCTTTGTAGAAGGCCTCCAGGAAGGAGGCCATGGTGTCGCGCGCCGAGCCGTGCTCGGTGGGCACCAGGGATGCCGGCGTCGGCTCCGGTGCTGGATCCTGGGCAGCCGTGACACCGGTCGAGAGCAACATGATGCAGCACGCGACGAGGAGTGATCGGACTTCTCTCATGCGTTCCTCCGGGAACGCGATCCTAACAAAATCCTAACCTTCATATCTCACCAGCTTCCTGCTGCGGCCGGCGAGAATCGCTTATAAATGGAAAAAACCACCCCGGATGACTCCGGGGTGGCTGGTGATCACGGATTCAACGGCTGAGATCAGTCGTCTGAGTTCTCGTCCTCGTCCTTGATCTCGTGGACGATGACATTGATCCGCCGCTTCGGCGATTCCACCTTCTCCATCAGACAGCCTGTGACCGGGTCGACATAGCTGTCCAGGAGAGCGTCGTCCTTCTTCACCATCAGCATGGAACCGGTCTCCTCGCAGCGGTAGTGGACGAAGTCGCCGTGCATGAAGTGCGGGCCGGACTTCACGATCATCGGTCCGCCCTCGCCGCTGTCGGAGTGCCACTTCATCACATGCGGGGCGCTCTCGATGTCGATCGTCTCGACATCGCCGTCACCCTTCTTGATGATCATCACGCGGTGGCCATCGTTTTCGCAGTCGCCGGAGAGGACCACATCGCCTTCGAAGCCCTCGGTGACCCAAATGAGGTCTTCGTCGGCTTCACCGATGTGCTTCAGTCCATGCATCGGATGACCGTCGTGGACCAGGGTCAGTTGGTCGTCCACCCGGCGAACCACGATCGGGTGCCCTCCGACGTCGTAGCTCCGCTCCTCGCCCTCAGCGAGGTCGTCGAGCTCGATGACCTCTACCACGCCGTTGACATCGACCGTGATCTCCTGGCCGCCGTCGTTGCGCACCTCGACCTTCATCTCGATTTCCTCGGCCAGGACCCACACCGCGCCCACCAGGAGCACCAGAGCCGCCGCCACCAGATACCGTGTCCACGTGTTCCGTTTCATGCTTGCTGTCCTCCGTTTGTTTTCCGGCCCGCCATCCCGTGGCCGCGGCCTTTGTTGTCGTCCCGGTACTGAGCAATCCTCGTGCCAACTGTCCCGCCCTCTGGTAACGAGCTCCGACCGTGAAGAACCTCCCGGATTGCGGAGGTCAACTCCCCATTTCGGGAGATTCTCCATTCTCCACCATCCCGTGCTTTTCCAGACGGTAGAGGAAGGCCTTGTATCCTAACCCGAGGAGACGGGCAGCGGCGGCACGGTTGCCGTTCGTGCGCTCCAACGCCTGACGCAGGAGCCCGGCCTCCGCCCGATCCCAGACCACGCCTTCGGCCGGAAGCTGGAGTGGGCCACCCTCCGCGCTCCCCCTCTGTCGCACCTCCTGAGGCAAGTCCTCCGCACTCACCTCTCCGTCCTCGGCGAGCAGCACGAGACGTTCGACCACGTTGGCAAGCTCACGGACGTTTCCCGGCCACCCATACTCCATCAGCAATCGAAGCACCGAGGGGGGAAGCGGCCGCACCTCCACCCCGTGCCGGGCCGACGCCTGCTCAAAGAACGCCGCCACAAGCAGAGGTATGTCCTCGGTCCGCACCCGAAGGGGCGGGAGGTCGACGGGAACTACGTTGAGACGGTAGTAGAGATCCTCGCGGAAGCCGCCCGCGGCCACCAGAGCCCCGAGGTCTTGGTTGGAAGCGGCCACAACCCGGACGTCGCAGCTCACCTCGCCGGCGCCGCCAACGCGGGTGAAGCACCGCTCCTGCAAAACCCGAAGGAGTGTGGCCTGGAGCGGCAGCGGCATCGAGGCGATCTCATCCAGAAAGAGTGTTCCACCGTCCGCCTCCTCGAAGCGTCCCTCCCGGCGCCGGTGGGCACCCGTGAAGGCGCCTTTCTCATGGCCGAATAGCTCGCTCTCAATCAGGGTCTCGGGTATGGCCGCGCAGTTTACTGCAACGAACGGCCCGCCGGAGCGGCGGCTCGCCCGGTGCAGGGAGCGTGCGACCAGTTCCTTGCCGGTGCCGGACTCGCCCTGCACCAGCACCGTGGCGTCGGTTGCCCCGACCTTTTCGATGGTTCGGAAGAGGCGCTCCATGGCCTCGGAGCGTCCGATCAGCTCCCCGTAGCGATCGCCGTCTCGGATGACCTGGCGGAGCTGCCGGTTTTCTTGTTCGAGGCGACGGGTCCGTAACACCCGCCGGACCGCGAGCAGCAGGGCCTCGCTCTCGAAGGGCTTCCCGAGGTAGTCGTCGGCGCCGCGCTGAATCGCCTCGACCGCGTGGGCGATGGAACCGTAGGCGGTCATCACGATGAAGCCGCAGCCCAAGGCGCGCCCTCGGACCTCGTCCAGGAGCTCGCCGCCGTCCCGCCCGGGCATCCGCCAGTCGCAGAGGACCAGGTCCGGGACCTCCTCCGCGACCGCGGCAAGCGCCTCGTCGACGTTTCCGCTCGTGGTCACCGCGTACCCGTCGCGGCCGAGAATTTCCGCTATCAACTTCCGCTGCGGGGCCTCATCCTCCACCAGCAGCACCGATACGGGTTCACCCACTTTCCCGTTCCCCTTTCTCAATATCCCCGTCAACCAGCGGCAAGTACACGGAGGCAACCGTCCCCCCACCGTTCCTATCCGATACCTCGAGCCGGCCGCCATGCATTCCGACAACCAACTGCCGGGCCAGAAAGAGACCCATGCCCGAGCCGCCCACCTTGGTCGTCACGTGAGGCGAGAACAGACGCTGCCGCACCTCATCGGGCAGACCTGGCCCGCTGTCCGTGACGGTCACCAGGGCCTCCTCATCCTCACGCGCGATCCGTACCAGCACCGGTTCTCCTTCCGGGGATGCATCGGTCGCATTTTCCACGAGGTTCGCGAGCGCTGCCCGCAGCGCACCCGGCACGACCCGCGCCACGAGGGTCTCATCGGCGCTCTCGATCCGCACCTCGGCCCCCTGCTGCACCGACTCCAGCGCCACCGCCTGCACAAGGTCGCCGAGGTCGATCGCCACCGGCTCCGCAACCTCCTCCGCCCCGAGAGCAAGGAAGGAGCGCAGCCATCGGTCGATGCGCCGGATCTGGGCGCGCGAGGTGGCCACCAGACTCTGCCGATCTCCCTCACCTCCGGCCAGTTCCTCCACCGCAAGGCCGAGCGTGTGCAAGGGATTGCGGAGGGTGTGGGCGAGCCCTCTGGAGAGATCGCCGAGCTGGGCGAGGTGCTCTCTCTGCTGCCAGCGATCCCGCTCGGCCTCGAGCTCCGCCAGCCTCTCCGACATGCGGTTGAACGAGCGCTGGAGATCTCCGATCTCTCCGGAAGCCGAGACCGGCACCTGGACCCCGAGGTCACCGCGACCCACCGCCTCCGCACCCTCGGCCAGCATCCGCAGCGGCCGGGTCAACCTACGCGAAAGCACTGCCGAGGCGAAGAGCCCGGCGACCAGCAGCAGCCCCCCCACCGCTGCACCTCTGCGCATGGTCCCCTGGATCTTCTCGATGGTCGGCGCCACCGGGATGGGAATCCGGCGGAGGGGGTGCTCGTCTTCGGAGACCACAAGGAATCGCTCCTCCCGGACCGTGCCGTCCTCAACCCGCAAGACCAGACGCCGAACCCCCGGCGCCTCGGCCGCCTCGTGGCCCGCGCCGGTGACCTCGTTCTCTCCGACGAACTCCATGTTGTCCGCCCCGACCACCCAGTCGATCGTCTCCTCAACTACCTCTCCACCCTCCAGCGTACTCCCGTGTCGAACCACGGATCGACGAACCCGCTGACTCACCTGCGGACCGGCTTTTTTCGGGACCACGACGACCTGCACATGGGCATCAAGCTTTCCTGGAACGGGAGGTTGGGCTATCTCGGCGATCGCGTCGGTGCTGTCGATGTCCACCCGGACTATGTTGGGAAGACCCTTGTCGCCGGGAGCGATGGAGGGGCCGAAGAACACCGTCTCCCCGCTGAGAATCTCCTTCCCCACCGAAGTGGCTATCCCGCCGAGCTCACTCTCGATGGCGCGCAACTGGCGAGCGTGCAGCCACCACTGCACAGCCATCAAGGCCAGCACCAGCGCCGCCGTCCCCAGGAACAACCGTGTCTGAATCCGCATGGGCCCTCCAGGACTCCGCCCCGAGTATAATCACCGCCGCGGTTCGGCCAACAGCTCGACGGCTTACGGACGGACCTCGGGCCCAAAGAAAGAAGCAATCCCCGTGCCATGACCAAAGCAGAGTTTTGAGTTCTGAGTTTTCAGTTTTGAGTTATCGGCGCGGGGAGGCGATCAGATGAATCGATTCATCGTGCCCGCGCCTGGGCGCGCTGCTTCGGAGGTGCCGTCTCTAATCAATCTTGGGAACTCGGGCGTTGCGGTGACCTGGCACGTTGAGTCCCAAGATTGTTAGAGGGGGCTCTCTCGGGGAGCGCGACGACAGAAGGTCGCATTACCTATCAGCAACGCAATTCCGGAGCGATGGAACGCGCGCCAGAATCGGAAGCTCCCTTCTGATAATCGGAATCGGGCACGGGCTCGGGCACGAACGCGACGGGAGATGAC
>DAOWFV010000102.1 GCA_030637805.1 Acidobacteriota bacterium
TCAGGATCGCATTTTTGCCTAAAGCCGGGCTGACAATCTTCACCCAATTCACCACAGGCTATCAGATCAGAACTTTCGCAACCACAATCCATAGATTCGTTATAAAGACCATCATAGCCGTTGGTTTTTAAATAGGTTTTTACTATCTCGCTAACATTCATTGTTCCTCCAGCCGTTTCTGCGTTAACCTCGCCTCACGGGTCATGGCCCAACCTCCTCGATTGAACTTCGCGCCTTATTGTGACGCAACCGAGGCGAAGGTGGGGCCATGACGGGTCAGAACACGATTCGCTACAAGCACGGCGGGACGCCGCGATTCGCCGTCCGCAGTAGACACCCGGTGAGATATATGCGGGTTAGGGGGGGCTCATTTTCCCTCGTCGAACAGCTCCAGGAGCTCACCGTAGCCCTCCTCCTCCAGATCCTCGACCGGGATGAAACGGAGCGCAGCCGAGTTCACGCAGTAACGAAGGCCGTTTGGAGCTGGCCCGTCGTCGAAAACGTGCCCGAGGTGGGAATCGGCGTTGGCCGAACGCACCTCAGTGCGGACCGTGAACCAGCTGCGGTCCTTCTTTTCGACGATGTTCTCTGTCTCCAGAGGCTGGGTGAAGCTGGGCCATCCGGATCCGGATTCGAACTTGTCGAGCGAGGAAAAAAGCGGCTCCCCTGAGACCACGTCCACGTAGATGCCCGCCCGATGGTTGTTCCAGTACTCGTTTTGAAAGGCTCGCTCGGTGCCGTTTTCCTGAGTCACGTGGTACTGCTCAGGTGTCAGACGTTCGCGGAGCTCCTCGTCGCTCATTTCGGTCCCTTTCTTCGTCTGGTGCTCCTGGTCTCCGGCCAGGGCCGGCCGGGTCGGGAGCCACAGCGATGCCGCGCTCAAACCCAGGATGACTGCTGCAGCGGTGATTCTCTTCATTTCTTATCTCCCCAGAGCTCCTCGAGCCGCCGGTCGCGCCCACACCCACGGCGGTAATACCGATAGCGGATCGGGTGATGCTTGGCGTAATCCTGGTGGTATTCCTCCGCCGGGTAGAAGGTGGTTGAGGCGGCGATTTCGGTGTAGATCGACCCCATGAATGACGGATCCGTTGCCAACACTTTCCTCGAGCGTTTGGCGGCCACTCGTTGGGCCTCGTCGTGGTAGAAAATTGCGCTCCGATACTGGCTGCCGACGTCACAGAATTGGCGGTCCTTGACCGTCGGGTCGATATTGCGCCAGAAGTGTTCGAGCAGTTCCTCATAGCTGACCCTCTGCGGGTCGAACTCGACCCGGACCGCCTCGGCGTGGCCGGTGCCGCCGGCGGAGACCTCCTCGTATGTGGGGTCCTTGGCGTGGCCGCCCGTGTAGCCGGACACTGCCGAAAACACACCCTCGATCTTCTCGAGATCGGCCTCCAGACACCAGAAACAGCCCCCTGCGAAGGTGGCGACCGAGGGCTGGGTTGCCCGGCCCCCCGCGGTGCCGTCACCCGACCCTGCAGGAAGGGCGGCGAGGATCGGCAACAACACCGCCACTGCGGCAGTCGCCAGTCGTCGTAGATTCAAATCGTGGCGGTCCATCGCTCCCCCTTGAAGCCGTTCCACCACATGTAATGCCGATCGGTCGCAAAAAGTTTCATCTGCGTGTGGATGGGTGAACCCGCACTTCTCAACACCCCGCTATGCGACGTGGTGAGAAGTACGGGTTAGGATCAACCCATGACACGAGTCGTTACCGGTCTTGAGGTGCTCTTGGAGACTCCGGAGCTGGTGGGGGGGCGGCGCTGGGCGTTGCTCGCCAACCATGCGGCGGTGACCGCCGATCTCGATCCTGCCCGGGGGGTCCTGGCGACGGCCGGGGTCGGATCGCTGGTGTGCCTCTTCTCCCCCGAGCACGGTCTCGACGGAATCGCCCAGGATATGGAGGCAGTGGCTGACGAGGGTGACCCGATCACCGGTGCCGAGGTGCGGTCCCTTTACGGCAGCGATGCGGCAACCCTGGCGCCTTCGGCGGAAGATCTCGAAGGTGTCGAGGTCCTGGTGGTGGATCTCCCCGACATCGGCACGCGGCACTACACCTTTGCCGCCACCATGGACGCGGCCATGACGGCCTGCGAGCGTGGGGGTGTCGAGGTGATGGTGCTCGACCGGCCGAACCCAATCGGTGGAGTACAACGCGAGGGAGGTCTTGTGCGGGCGGGCTTCGAGTCCTTCGTGTCGCAGCTGCCGGTCCCGGTGCGGCACGGTCTCACATTGGGTGAGATAGCGCTCCTCTTGCATCGCGAGCGCTCACCGGAACTCGAGCTGACTGTGGTTCCTTGCCGCGGCTGGCATCGATCCGACTGGTGGGACGCTACCGGATTGCCGTGGGTGCCGCCCAGCCCCAACATGCCGACCCTTGACACGGCTGCCCTCTACCCCGGGCTGTGCCTCGTGGAGGCCACGACCCTGTCCGAGGGACGTGGCACAACCCGGCCCTTCCACCTCGTAGGGGCGCCGTGGGTCGATGCCGATGAACTGGTGACGGCGCTCCGTGGTCGCGACATTCAGGGGGTCGCCTTCCGCGCCGTGCGCTTTCGTCCCCAGTTCCAGAAGCACGCCCTCGAGGTCTGTAGCGGGGTGGAGATACACGTCACCGACAGGATGGCGCTGCAACCACTCGCACTCGGCCTGGAGCTCCTGCGCGCTGTCCGCCAGCTTGACCCGGAATCCTTCGCCTGGCGCCCCGACCCCTACGAGTTCGTAGTCGACGTGCCGGCCATCGACCTCCTGACCGGTTCCGCCGCCGCCCGTGAAGCTCTCGAACGCGGAGAGGATTTTGAGCCGCTCCTCGCCGACTGGCGGCGGGAGGTGGCGGCCTTCGAGGAGACGCTCGACGACATCCTTCTTTATCGGTGAAGGCTGAGGGTTCAAGAGTTCAAAGGTCAAAACTGGGAAATCAACGATGCTGGCGCCCAACTTCCCTCAGCCTCTTCACCTCCTCGATGATCCGTTCGGCCGCCCGGTCCACCTCGGTCTCGGTGGTAAATCGACCGACGCCGAGGCGGATCGAGGCTGCGCCGAGGTCCTTTTTCACGCCCATAGCGCTGAGTACTGGCGAGGGCTCGGAGTGCGTTGAGGTGCACGCCGAACCGGTAGAGAAGGCGAGGTCGGGCAGTGACACCAGCAAGGCGTTGGCCTCGATCCCCGCAAAGCTCAGGTTGGTGGTTCCTGGCAGGCGGTGTGTCCGGGACCCGTTGACGAAGACGCCGTCGAGCTCCGCCACCAGCCGCCCTTCGAGACGATCTCGGAGGCCGGCGAGGCGAGCGGGCTCTTCGTCGAACCCGTCCACCGCGAGCTCGAGAGCGCGAGCCATCCCCACCACCCCCGGCACGTTCACCGTTCCCGAGCGGAGGCCGCCCTCCTGGCCGCCCCCTATAATCTGCGCCTCCACATGCAGCGGAGGCCGTGAACGGCGCAGATAGAGCCCGCCGACGCCCTTCGGACCATAGAACTTGTGGGCGGAAAAGCTGAGCAAGTCGACCTCTAGATTGCGAAGGTCGACTTCCAGCTTGCCGACCGCCTGCGCCGCGTCGCAGTGCAGGAGGGCACCGCGCTTGTGGACCGCGGCCGCGATCTTGGCCACCGGCTGCACGGCGCCGGTTTCGTTGTTGGCGAGCATCAGGCTCACCATGGCGGTGTCTTCGCGCATCGCAGAGAGGAGCTCATCGGGCCGCACCCGCCCCTCCCCATCGACCCCGATGACAGTTAGGTCCCAACCGTCGCGCTCTAGCCGGCGGAGGGGCTCGAGGACCGCGGGGTGTTCGGTCACCTGGGTCACGAGGTGGCGGCGGCGCGGAGCGAGGGCGCTCGCGGCCCCGCACAGCGCGAGGTTGTTGGCCTCGGTGGCGCCGGCGGTGAAGACGAACTCAGTGGGCGATCCCGCGTGGAGGCAGCGGGCGACAGTGGCGCGCGCGTCCTCGACCGCCGTGGCCGCGGCCTGTCCGGGCCGGTGGGCGCGGCTCGACGGGTTGGCCGCATATTCGGAGAAGAAGGGAAGCATCGCCTCCACAACCCCGGGATCGCACGGGGTGGTGGCGTTGTAGTCGAGGTAGATGACGTTGCCGTTCATGTCGTACAGGGGGATTCTACCCCCGAGTGAGTTTTTAGTTTTGAATTGAGCACTTCTGCTTGCTCACGGGGAGCGCTACGGGAGAGGATCACCCGAAGTCAGCAGCTCATTGCCGGAACGAGCCAAGCGCGGGCAACACGCTCAGGTCACTTGACTGATTAGCGCGCCGGTAACTCAAAACTCAAAACTCAAAACTAAGAACTCCCTTGTGACCAGTGCCCTTGCGGTGCGCACAGTTGCGGGCTACCATGCGAGCCCGCCTGGTTCGCAGGCGGAACTGGGAGCGGACTCATGACCGAACGAGCACAGGACGTCTTCATCACCGTTGAAGAGGCGGTGGCGCGGATCGCCCGCGGCGAGCAGGTGATCGTCGTCGATGACGAAGACCGCGAGAACGAGGGGGATCTAATCCTCGCCTCCGAGAAGGTGAACCCGGAGGCGATCAACTTCATGGCCCGCTTCGGCCGCGGCCTGATCTGCGTCTCACTGACCGCGGATCGCTGCGATGACCTCGGCCTACCGCTGATGGTCGAAAAAAACACCTCGACCCACGGCACCGCCTTCACGGTCAGCGTCGAGGTCAGGGAGGGGATCACGACCGGTATCTCGGCTCACGATCGTGCGGCAACGGTGGATGCGCTGGTGAATCCGGCCACCCGACCCGAGGACCTCCAGCGACCTGGCCACATGTTCCCTCTGCGGGCGCGTAAGGGTGGGGTGCTGAAGAGGGCGGGCCACACCGAGGCCTCGGTGGATCTGGCGCGCATAGCGGGCCTCTTACCCTCCGGGGTCTTGTGCGAGATCATGGATGATGACGGGCAGATGGCGCGCCTGCCGCGGCTCCAGGAGTTCGCGCGCGAGCACGGGCTGGGAATCCTCACCGTAGCCGACCTGATCGCCCACCGGATGCGCACCGAGAATCTGGTAGAAAGGGTCGCGGGTCCCGAGCTGCCCACGCAGGCCGGTGATTTCCGAATCTACGGCTATCGCAACCGGGTGACAGGCGAAGAGCACGTGGCACTGGTGATGGGTGAGATCGATCCGGAGCAACCGGTGCTGGTCAGGGTGCACTCCCAGTGCCTCACCGGCGACATCTTTGGCTCCAGGCGCTGTGACTGCGGCGCTCAGCTCGAAGCCGCCATGCGACTCATCGCCTCCGAGGGTAGGGGCGTCCTCCTTTACCTGCTTCAGGAGGGTCGTGGAATCGGGTTGTTTAACAAGCTGCGCGCCTACGAGCTCCAGGATCAAGGGGCGGACACTGTTGAGGCCAACGTCCACCTCGGATTCAAGGCCGATCCCCGGGACTACGGAACCGGCGCACAGATTCTGGCCGATCTCGGCGCGCGCAGGCTGCGCCTGATGACCAACAACCCGAAGAAGTTTACCGCCTTGCGCGGCTTCGGTCTGGAGATCGTCGAGCGGGTGCCGCTGGAGGTGCCGCCCACCGACAGCAGCCGACCCTACCTCGAAACCAAGAAGAACAAGATGGGGCACCTGCTGAAGATGGTGTGATCGCGGGATCTGCCCGTGTCCGCCGGAGACCTGAGACCTGAGACTTTAGACTTGAGACCTGAGACTTGAGACCTTCTCTCCACATGACGAGCTACCCTCTCCCTGACCTCAGCGAGCTGACCCGCCAGCTGGTGCAAGGCGTCCCCGGGCTGGCGGTGGGTGGGGTGGTACCGGGCGCCAGGGCCCTTGCCGTCGCGGCGGTCGCAGCCGGCGGCTGGCCTCGAAAACTCGGCCTGGTCGTGGTGCCGCATGTGGCCGAAGCCGAGGACCTGGCGGCGGGGCTCGGTCTGCTTGCCCCGGGCTTGCGGGTCGGGGTTGCGCCTGCCGAGCTTGCCGGTCCCTACCTCGGCGCCGAACCGCCGTTGGCCGCCCGACTGCAGGCGATGCGGCTCCTGCACCGAGTCGCGGCGGGCGAGATAGACCTGGTGGTGGCCTCGGCGAGAGTCCTCGCCTCACCTATTCCGCTCCCCTCAGCGGTCGCGGAAGGTGCGCTGCACCTCGAGGTGGGGAAGCGCATCGACCCGCAAGAGCTGGCCGGACGGCTCACAGCAGCCGGCTATCGCCGGGTCGACCTGGTCGAGGAAGCCGGGGAGTACGCCATCCGCGGTTGGGTGGTCGATCTGCACACGGGCGGAGAGACCGGTCTTCGCCTACAGCTCGACGACGATGTGGTGGAGGCGATTCGCCCCTTCGATCCCGCCTCGCAGCGCGGCTGCGGCGAGTCCCTCGAGCGCCTTACGGTACTCCCCCTCGACGGCTTCCCGGCAGAGAAGGAGCGACTCGACGCCCTGGCCGCCCATCTCGAGAGGAAGTGCCCGGCGCTTGCGGTCCAAATCGCGGAGGGAGCGGAACGCCGTTTGTGGTGGGGTGCGCTGCATCTCGCCGGGCAGTCGACGAGCTGGCTTGATGTTGCCGGTGAGATTGTGGTCTGCGATCGCGACGAGGTGCTCGGCGAGCTGGGTCGCTGGTGGACCGTTCAAGAGCGGGAGTGGCAGACCCTGAGCCGCCGGGCGATGGAGCTGCCGCCGCCGCCGAGCATGCTCATTTCGCCGGATGATCTCCGGCCGTCTCTCGAAACGCCGTCGCTGAGGTTGGAGCAGCTCGAGCTGGTCGACGGCTCGACGACTTGGCGCCGCCTGGCCACTCATCCGGCCGAAAGCTTCGTGCGACGCCTCCCCGACCTGGTGCCGACCTTGCGCGCACGACGCGGACAGGACCTGGCCCAGGCCCTTGTTGTGGCCTCGGCCGGGGAGGGACGCCGCTTCGCCCACCTTTTATGCGAGGGTGGCGTGGACCCCGTACCGGCGCCGCCGCCGCGGGGGGGAGTGTCGATCGTCGAAGGAGGTCCGCAGCACGGTTTCATCTGGGAGGGCGAGCTTGCGGTCTATGGGCGGCGAGACCTCACAGCCGCCCCTGCGCCGCGCCGGCGCTCCGGCGTGAGCGCCTTCGCGTCGGATCTGCGCGATCTTCGGCCCGGAGACCTGGTGGTGCATATCGACCACGGCATCGGAGTCTTCACCGGTTTCCGGCGGGTTCAGGTGGAGGACCGGGAACTGGAGATGATGGCGCTCGCCTACCACGGCGGCGACTCCCTCATGGTGCCGGTGGAGCGGGCGGACCTGATCCAGAAATACGCGTCGGGTGAGGCGGACGTCAGCCCCCGACTCGACCGCCTCGGCGGGGGAAGCTGGCGGCGGCGCAAGGCGCGGGTCAAGAAGGCGGTGCGCGAGATGGCGGCGGAGCTCTTGCGTCTGGCGGCTGTTCGTCATGCCTCCAGGGGGTACGAATTCTCCTTGGACTCGCCGTGGCAGAGGGAGTTCGAGGACGCCTTCGAGTTCGACCTCACCCCGGACCAGGAGCGGGCGGTGTCGGAGATCAAGGGCGATATGGAGTCGCCACGTCCCATGGACCGGCTCCTGTGCGGCGATGTCGGATATGGCAAGACCGAGGTCGCCATCCGCGCCTCCTTCAAGGCTGTGCTTGACGGCAAGCAGGTGGCCGTGCTGGCGCCCACCACGATTCTTGTCGAGCAACACCTCGAGACCTTTCGGCGACGGTTCGAAGGCTTCCTCGTGGAGATTCGCATGCTCTCCCGTTTCACCACCGCGGCCGAGGCGAAGGATGCGGTGGAGGGTCTCGCCGAGGGGAAGGTGGATGTGGTGGTTGGAACCCACCGCCTTCTCTCCGACTCGGTTCGGTTCCGCGATCTCGGCCTGGTGATCCTCGACGAGGAGCAGCGCTTCGGTGTCGCTCAGAAGGAGCGGCTCAAACGGCTGCGCACCGAGATCGACGTCGTCGCCATGTCGGCCACCCCCATCCCGCGCACCCTCAACATGACCCTCAGCGGGCTGCGCGAGGTCTCGCTCATCGAGACTCCTCCCCGGGACCGCCAGGCGGTCGAGACCTCGGTCCTCGAGTTCTCTGAGGATGTGGTGCGCGAGGCGGTCCTCTACGAGATGGAGCGCGGCGGCCAGGTCTACTTCGTGCACAACCGGGTTCGTTCCATCGGCGCAGTGGCAGAGTGGCTGCGGCGGGCGGTGCCCGAGGCGCGGGTCGTGGTGGCTCACGGTCAGATGTCTGAACGCCCCCTCGAGCGCGCCATGCGCACCTTCCTCGACGGCGAGGCCGACGTGCTCCTGGCCACCGCGATCATCGAGAACGGCCTCGACATCCCCAACGCCAACACCCTGCTCGTCAACCGTGCAGACCGCTTTGGCCTTGCCCAGCTTTACCAGCTGCGCGGCCGTGTCGGACGCTCGGAACGTCTCGCCTTCGCATACTTTCTGGTCCCGCCCGGCAAGGCTCTCTCCCCGACCGCACGCGCTCGTCTGGCGGCGATTCAGGAGTTCTGCGAGCTTGGAGCAGGCTTCCGAATCGCCGCTCGCGACCTCGAGATCCGGGGCGCCGGGAACCTGCTCGGCGCAGAGCAGCACGGGTTCCTGGAGGCGGTCGGGTTTGAAACCTACTGCCAGCTGCTGGAGGAGGCGGTGGCAGAGCTCGAGGGGCGGCCGGCAGCATCGTCCAGGGAGGTGGAGCTGCGGCTGGGTCTGGACCTTCAGCTCCCCGAGCAGTACCTCCCGGAGCCGGCCTTGCGCCTGAGCTTCTACAAGCGTCTTGCCGCCTGCGAGGATGAGGAGGCCTTGAAGAGTCTGCTCGACGAGATGAGCGACCGCTACGGCCCGGCCCCGCCCCAGACCGCGGCCTTGGCGCAAGCGCAGCGGGTGCGCCTCGCCGCCCGTCGGGCCGGGGTGACGGCGGTGACCCGGCGCCACGGTCGTTGGCGGTTGCGCCTGGATCCTGTGACCCTTCCGTCGGAGAGGCTGGCGGATGTCCTGACCGGCTGGCCGGGGGCGAAGGTCAGCCCGGCGGGTGAGATCAGTTTTCCGACGGATGCGGCGGGCTCCGATCCCGCCGAGGTCCTTCGCTTCCTCGAACCGCTCGGTGAGCAGTAGCAGGTCGCGCGGCTGAGGGTAAATGATTGAGAGGTTAAGAGTTAAGAGTAAAGAAGCTAAGGAAAACGGGTCAAGGAAACGAGCTGATCGACCTCGTGCTCTTAACCTCCTCACCTCTTAACCCTTGACTTTTTGGCCTTTGCCACTGCCGGTGGTTGGTCGTGATCCCCTCTTTCTGTGAGACGGGCGCTGCCAGTGGGCCGGGAGCGGTAGGATGGCCCCATGGATCGAACGCAGGGCGAGGATCTAGGCTACGGGGTTCGGGTGGCTCCCTCGGTGGGCGATGAGGTGATCGTCACCAGCCCCCGCTTCGACCTCGGCTGGCAGGTCCGGGCCGGGAAAACGCCGGGAACCGCCGTGCTGTGGCGGGAGTGGCCGTACGAGGTGGTAGGGCGGCAACCGGCTGGGGCGGGTGATTGTTGGACCCTGCGGCCGTGGGACGAGGCGACGGCCATGAGGACGGTGTTCACTCTCGACCCGGACTCGGTGTGCCCCCTGGGGGAGGAGGCGGTCGCCGAGCGGCGGGGGAGGTGGACGCGTGTTTGGACGTTGCCTTTCCTGCCCCTGCTCGGGATGGCGCCGGCGCGGCTCCAGAAGCGCTGGAGCAACCTCTGGGACTTCCCCGCCGGCGCGGCGACCTGGGTTTCGGCGATCGCCGAGGTGCTGGTCGGTACGCTCGGCACGATGCAGATGGTAGCGCTGGCCTGGGGCGGCGATTTCTTTCTCCCGGGGTGCCTTCGGTGGCTGGTAGTCGCCGGACCCGTCCTCCTCTTCTCGGGGCTGGCCCGAATGACACAGGTGGCTGCCGACGGTGAGCCCGTCGGCTCCCCGTTCGGGCTGCCGCTCGCCCTCCTGCTGCGAGAGCCGAGGCGCCCGAAGGAGGAGTCGGGGCCGGAAGTGCGTCACGTCGACGAGGACGGCGGCTCTCTCGAGCTGGTGTCGGCGGTGCACCGGGCCGACTGGGACCGGGACGGGATCTTGAGCTTTCGCGGGCGACGCTATCGCCTCGACTCCACCTGGCAGGAAGGGCGGCAGTGGGTCTATCGGTTCAACTGCTCCACCGACCAGGAACCCGGGGACCGCGCTCTGCAACTGCAGGTGCCTCCAAATACACCCTTTGCCGCGCCCCAGGCTCGCAGCGCGCCGCCATCCCTTTTGGGCACAGCGCTGGTGACCGCCTGTGTCACCCTCGGCCCACGGCCAGACCAGGAGCGATGGGCCGAGCACCTGGGGATCCGTCCGATCTGGCTGACCCTGGTCGGAGCGAGCGCGGAGCTCGTGGGCGGGGTTGTCAACATCGGCAACGATGCTAACCGTGGGGTGCCTCTGCTGCTCATCCTCGACCTCTTCCTGGTCGGTGAGGGGTTGCTGCGGTTGGCCGGGGGGGTCCTGAGCGGGCGGCCGGTCGGCAGCATTTTCGGGTGGATTCTGCGCCCTCTTTACCGTCGATGGCTCTAGGCAGGTCGCAAGTCTCAGGTCTCAGGTCGCACAGGTCGCACAGGTAGCAGGTCGCAAGTCGCAAGTCGCAAGTCGCAAGTCGCAAGTCGCACCGAGATCGTTGGCTAGATTCCTGCGATGTCAAGCCCTATTTGTAACTTTCGTGAGTTCTTCAATGAGACCTGAAGCCTGAGACCTGAAACCTGTGCGACCTGAGACCTGAGACCTGAGACCTTATCTGCACTGTCCTCACCGGAGTTTCCGGATGGTAATGGGTTACGTGGAGCGACGAAATATCAGTGACATGCTACGCTTCGCTGATGGGTGGTTTGCGTTGCTCCCGTTGCGGCCTCGTCCTTCTGGCGCTGGCCGGGGCCTTGTCCTGCGGGGTCGACGAGGATGTTCTGGCGCAGGTGGGTCGGCAGCGGTTGTACATGGCTCCGTTTCAGGTCTACGTGGGCGAAGTAACCGGCGAAATCTGGCAAGGAGTGGACACGCGCGCCGCATCACGCCTTCTCGACCAGTACCTGGATCAACAGGTGATCTTGGAAGCCGCTCGTCAGAAGGACGTGGGCGATGTCTCCGGGGAGGGTCGCCAGCGACCGAGGGAAATGCGGCTGCTGCTGGAGGAGCTCTGCGGCACAGCGCCCAGTCCGCCCGAGTCAATGGTGGAGGAGGAGGTGGCGCGCCGCGCGAGCGAGCTGAGACCTGCGCGAGCGCACGTGCGACAGATGCTGGTGGACAGCCAAGAGCAGGCGGAGGCGGCGCGGGAGCGGCTGATCGCCGGCAATGATTTCGTGGAGATTTCCCGCGAGGTCAGCCGAGCGCCCAATGCGGCGGCCGGCGGCGAGCTCGGGTTCGTCGACCAGGGCGGCCTGCCGCCGGAGATTGACGAGGTCATCTTTTCGCTCGCCGCGGGAGAGATCTCCGATCCGGTGAAGAGCCCGTCGGGATACCATGTTTTCCAGGTGCTGGAGGTGGTACCGGCCGGGCCGCCGGACCATCGTGAGCTCGAGGTGGCGGTGCGTGCCGAACTCCGCCGGAAGGCGACGCGGACACACCTCCGTCAGTGCATCCGAGACCTGGCTTCGGAGATCGGAGTTGAAGTGCAGACTCGGCGATTGTGGTTTCCCTACCGGGGTAAATATGCGGAGGAACAGGATGAGGCGTAAATGGTTGCTCGCGGCCGTGGCAGTGCTGATGACGACAGGGGCGGTACCGGCAGCGGGCGAGCGGGTGGTGCTCGAGGGAGCGCTGGTGCGCGTCAACGACCGTGTCGTCACCGTGTCCGACTTCGCCGACCGTCTGCAGCAGGAGCTCACTCAGATTCCCGAACCCCCCGCCGGTGAGGAGCTCCACCAGTTCGCCGAGATGCTGCTGGGGGAGATTATTAACGAGCTGGTCCTCATGGAGCGCGCCTCCGAAAAGCGCGTCGTGGTGGAGGACGGCATGATCGACGGGGCCATGAAAAACCTGCGCGAAGAGAACAACCTCCAGGATGACGAGGAGTGGAGGCAGGCGCTGGAAAGCTCGGGGATCACGGAGGAACAGCTGCGGGAGCGCTACCGGCGCACCATTCTGCTTCAACGAACCGTGCAGAGCGAGGTGCGGCCGGTCGAGATCACCGAAGAAGAGCTGCGCCGACAGTACGAGCAGGACAAGGAGAGGTATCGCGTACCGGCGAAGGTCGAGCTCGAGCAGCTTTTTTTCGAGGAGTCGGCGGGCAACGCCGAACGCGATCAGCTGCTTCAACGAGCAAGAGGTTTGGTGGGACGGGTGCGGGATGGCGCCGACTTCCGGGCCGAGGCGACGCTTGCCGGTGTCGAGATTCAGGAGCTTGGGAAGATCCCGGTCGAAGACTGCCGCCCCGACCTCGCCGAGGCTCTCCAGAGCCTCGAGAGCGGTGGCCTTACGGATCCGCTGCTGGTACCCGGCGGTGTGCAAGTGATCCGCCTGGTTCAAAGGATTCCAGAGGGCTACCAACCCTTCGATGAGGTCGTTACGGAGCTTCGGCGGCAGAGATCGGCCGAAACTTACGAGAGCCAGACCCGCGGGCTGGTGGAGCGGCTCAAGCAGGAGTACCTGGTGGAGGTGCACCAGGACCGTCTGGCCACGATCCTCGACAATCTGGGCGGGGCCTGAGCTCGTGTCGGGTTCGCGTACCTGGATCAAGGACCTCCAGCCGGGAACCGATATTGAGGAGAGCTACGCCGTGCGGTCGGCCGACGTGCGCCAGCGCCGTGGTGGTGGACCGTACCTCGCGATCTGCCTGGGAGATCGCACCGGCGACGTGACGGCGCTGGTATGGGAAAAAGTCGAGCGGCTTCGGGAGGTTCTCGAACCCGGCACCGTGGTCGCCGTCAAGGGCCAGGTGCAGCGCTACAACCAGCGCATCCAAGTCGTGGTTCGGCGGGCGGAGGCATTGCCCGACGAGCAGGTGGACCAGGATCTCTTTGTCCGTTCATCGGCGGTCGAACCGGCACTGCTTTGGAAGCAGCTCCTGGCCCTGATCGAGGAGGTGGGCGAGTCGAACCTCCGCCAGCTCCTCTTTCGAGTGTTTTCCGACCCGGAGGTGGAGAGGCTTTTCAAGGTGGCGCCGGCCGCGCGATCGATGCACCACGCCTTCCGTTCCGGCCTCCTCGAGCACACGGTGTCGGTGACCACCGCCGCCCTCTCCCTGGCGCGGCACTACCGACTCGACGGGGACATGGTTGTGGCGGGCGCCCTGCTCCACGATCTGGGAAAGATCTGGGAGCTCGAGATCGGCGCTTCCATCGAGTACACAGACGACGGGCGCCTGCTCGGACACCTTCCCATGGAAACACTCTTCGTGGAGCGAAAGATTATCGAGCTGGAACGCTTCCCACCGGAGCTGCGCCGCCAGCTTCTCCACATCCTGCTCGCCCACCATGGTGAGTACGAGTTCGGATCGCCCAGGCGACCGAAGACTCCCGAGGCCCTGCTGGTGCATATGGTGGACAACCTCGACTCGAAGATGGCGGGCATGCTCGAGGCGATTGCCGCGGAGGGTTCGGACGACGCGGCGTGGACCCCGTTCTCCAGAATCCTCGAACGCAATATCTACCGGCGTCGCCCGCCGAACGACAACGACTCGTAGCGGTACTAGCCCGCACCGTCGCGGATGATCCCGGCGACCTCACCTTGGTCAGGGAAGCGTCCCAGCCGGCGCTTGGAGAACACCAACTCGCCGTCCACCTCCACCTCGAAGACGCCGTCTTTGCCTTCGATGAGCCGGGCCCCGGCCCCGAATTCCCGCTCCAGTTCGGCCGCCAGCCCGGCGGCCCGAGGCTGGTAGTTTCAAACCACGCAGTATTCAATCGATATGTCCATGTCTACCTCCGCGCTCCCGAGACAGTATCCTATCCTTTTTTCTCGTGCGCCTCCCAGACGCGCGAGAAAAAACAGGAGGGCTTGAACCCACAAAGCGGGTTCAAGCCCGACGCAATGCTAGCATCATCCCTGGCCCGCCTATCTCACCAGGTGCCGTTGCGAGGGTGGCGAGGTGCGGTGCCCAGCGGTGTTTTGGACCCGAGGGGCGCGGAGGCGTACTCTACAATACGTCGAGCACCCCGAGGCGAGAAAGCGCCGCTGGGTGCAGTGCATCGTCGGCCGCAGCAGGGAACTGGTGAGATAGGCGGCCAAAGGGGGCTCAACGGCTGTGCGTGTTGCTCCGTAGACCTATCGGAGAAGCGATGCCGAAGGAGAAGCTGTGTGTGCTGCTTGGTGGAGCGGGGAACCAGGACGGCGCGGCCATGAATGACCGTGATTGGGTTCAGTCCGCGCGCGGGGGTGACGAGGATGCCTTCGCTCGGCTGGTCCGGCGGCACTCCGGAGGTCTCCACCGAGCGGTTGCGCGAATTCTCGCCGACGACGCCGAGGCCTGGGACATCGTGCAGATGGCCTTTATGCGGGCTTGGCAACGTCTCGACCGCTACGATCCGCGCTACAGCTTCGCAACCTGGCTGTACCGGATCGGCACCAACCTGGCCATCGACCTCCTTCGCTCCCGCGGCAGCCGCGAGCGGGCGCACAAGGCGGGGACAGAGCACCGTTTGCGTCTGGTGGGTCAGGGCGAGGGAGCAAATGCGCGTGTCGACAGCCTCGAGGCCGACGGCATCCTCCGGCAGCTCGTGGAGATCCTGACTCCCCAGCAGCGCAGCGCCTTTGTACTGCGCGAGATGGAGGGGTTGGAGACGGCCGAGGTTGCCGAAGTGCTCGGGTGCACCGCCACTACGGTGCGCAACCACATCTTCCAGGCGCGAAAGGCGCTGCGCCAGGAGCTGAAGCGGCGTTTTCCGGAGTACCTGCCGGTTTCCGAGAGGGGATGAAATGAGCTGTGACGAATATCGCGAGATGTTGGATCCTTATCTTGACGAGTCGCTCGAGGAAGAACCAAGGCGGGATTTTCGGCGCCACCTGCGTGAGTGTGCCTCATGCCGACAGTGGGCGGTGGCTTCAGAGCCGACCCTCTTCTTCGCGCTGGCCGGGAAGGGGAAGGCGGATCCAGCGCGGGTGGAGGCATGCGCCGAGGCGGTCACCGCCGGGATCCGTCAGGCGCGTCTCACCCGCCGGATGGCTGGCCGCCGCCGCCCCTGGCTGGCCGCCGCCGCCGCCCTGGTAGTGGTGGTCGGGGGCGGCCTCACCTGGCGGATGACCCACGGTGGCGGGGAGGCCCTGCCGGCTACTGAGATGGAGGCCCGCACAGAGGCGGCCGCACGTCCGGCGCCGCCGACGGTGGAGGTCGACATGACGGGCCAGGACGTACGTGTGTACCAATTTGCCACCGACGAAGACGCGGACACTGCCGTCTACTTCGTCGTCAACCCGGCCATGGAGCTCTAGGCCCATGTGGAGGCGGTGTGCGCTGATCCTGTCGTTCGTGGTGCTGGCGGCCCTGACCGCGGCAGCTGCATCGGAGACCGTGGTTCACGTGTTTCAGCTTCGATATGCTTCGGTTCAGGAAACCTTCGCCGCCGTACAGCCACTGCTGTCGGAGCGCGGGAGCATCACCGTCCAGCCCAAGAAATTCCGGATAACGGTTCAAGACCTGCCGGAGGTGGTGGAGCGGGTGGCTGAACTGATCGGGGAGATGGACCGGGCCCCCGGAAGCTATCGAATTCAGATGGAGCTCCTGGAGGGCACCTCCCGGCCCCTCGGCGCCGAGCAGCAGGTTCAGGTCGACCGGCGGTTGAAGGGCATGTTCAAGTTTCCCTCCTTCCGCCACCTGGGCACCGCAACATTCGAGGGCGACCTGGGAACCCCATCCTCGGCCGAGCTCGGCGACGGCTTCAGGGTCTCATTCCTTGCCGAGTCCACGGGTTTCGCCCAGGATTCGCCGTGGGGGAGTCCCGATCCGGGCAACCGCATCCACCTACGTTGGCTGACTCTCGAGCACGTGAGGGTGGCCGAAGGCGGCGGCGGGGAAACGAACGAGGTATTGCGAACCAGCATCTTCCTAGCCCCCAAACAGAAGGTCTTCATCGGCGCCGGTCGTTCCGAGGACTCGAAGGAGGGTCTGGTGCTGATCGTTCAAGCTCAGGACATCGGGGGGAACTGAGTGCCCGAGTTCGTTTGTCGGCTCGGAGCACCGGACGGCGCGCTGGTGGAGCAGCGGCGGGTGGCGGCGTCGATGGATGTTCTGCGCCGCGAGCTCGAGGGCGAAGGATTCCACGTATTCAGCCTGTCCGGCGCCCGCTCGCGCCTCCGCGTGCCCTTCCTCTCCCGCTCCGAAAAGGTCGGCGGCCAGGACTTCCTGCTCTTCAACACCCAGCTCAAGACCCTCCTGCACGCAGGCATGCCCCTTGCCCAGTCGCTGGAGCTGCTCAAGGACCAGCAGACCAGCCCCCACTTCAGCGCCCTCCTCGAGAAGGTCCACCAGCAGGTCACCACGGGAATCGCTCTGTCTGATGCGTTCCTCGCCCTCGGCGACACCTTCCCTCGCCTCTATGGAAACTCGCTGCGGGCCGGCGAACGTACCGGTGAGCTCGAGCAGGTCCTGGGGCGGTACGTGGAGTACCAGAGGCTGGTAGAGGCGGTGCGGAAGAAGATCATCGCTGCACTCACCTACCCTCTGGTTTTGGTGACCCTCTCGGTAGGATTGATGGTAGTGCTGATGACCTATGTGATTCCCAGCTTCACGGAGTTCTACGTCCAGTTCGAGACCGAGCTGCCGCTGCCGACCCGGATGGTGATCGGACTGGCGAACGTAGTCCGCGATCACGTGCTCCTGATCGCGGTTGGAGTTGTGGCGACGTGGTATGCCTTCCGCCTCTGGCGCTCCTCGTCGAAAGGGCGAATGGTCACCGATCGGCTCATGCTGCGCGTTCCCCTTCTCGGGCGCTTGGCCCACCTCTTCGCCCTGTCTCAGTTCAGTCGTTCGATGGCGATCCTCCTCGGGGGCGGTACCCCCATGGTGCCGGCCCTGGAAACCGCCGCCGACTCGGTGAGCAACGCCCACATCTCAGAGCTCTTCGCCGACTGTGTGCAGGAGGTACAGGAGGGACGCCCTCTCTCCGATTCCCTGGCCGACACGAACAAGGCTCCGGACATGGCGCTGGCCATGATTCGCGTCGGAGAGTCTACCGGCGCCCTGCCCGAGATGCTGGAGCACACCTCGGATTTCTTTGATGAGGAGATCGAGTTCACCCTGGGACGGATCGTCACGCTGATCGAGCCCCTGATCCTGGTGGTCATGGGCCTCGTCATTGCAGGGCTGCTGCTGGCGGTCTATTATCCGCTGCTCACGATAGTGAGTAGAATCGCGTGAGGTTGTTATGGCCACCGATCCGAACATAGAGCAACAGCTCGTCATCCTCGATCAGGAAGGTGAAGGCCGGGAGGAGGAAAGGGCTGCGGCGGCGCTCGCCCAGCATCTCGGTCTGCCCTTCGATCCGCTGGATGAGTTTCACGTCGATGCCGACCTCTTCCGGACCATTCCGGTGGAGGTGATGCTGCGCTACCATTTTCTCCCGCTGCGATCCGACGGAGAGACCCTGCACGTGGTGATGGCGGATCCCTCCGATGTCGTCAAGCTCAACGAAGTGGAGCTGGCTCTTGCCCGGCCGCTGGAGGTGACGGTGAGCCCGGGAAGCCGCATCGCCGAAATCCTCGAAAAATCCGAATCGACCCAGCGGGTGCTGGATGAGGCAACCGAGGGCTTCAGCATGCAGCTGGTGCAGGAAGCGGAGGACGGCGAAGAGGTCCTCTCCATCGACCGCATAACCGCCGACTCCTCGCCCATCATCCGTCTTGTCGACTCGATCCTGTTCAACGCCATCCAGCGGAGAGCCTCGGACATCCACGTCGAGACCCAGGACCGCGAGGTCGTGGTGAAGTACCGCATCGACGGAGTGCTCTACCAGGCAATGAAATCCATCGATAAGCGGCATCACTCCACCATCATCAGCCGCATAAAGGTGATGTCCGAGCTCGACATCGCGGAGAAGAGGGTTCCCCAGGACGGACGGTTCAAGGTCCGCTTCTCGGGGCGCACCATCGACTTTCGCGTCTCGATCATGCCCACGGTGCACGGAGAGGACGCGGTGATCCGGATTCTCGACAAAGAAAGCACCAACGCCGAGTTCCACACCCTCAACCTGGAGGTGCTCGGGCTCGAGGAGGACACCAAGCGGCAGCTGCGGAAGTTCATCAACGAGCCTTACGGCATGGTGCTCGTGACCGGCCCCACCGGCTCCGGGAAAACCACCACCCTCTACGCCTGCCTGTCCGAGATCCGTTCCTCGGAGGACAAGATCGTCACCATCGAGGACCCTGTGGAGTACCAGCTCAAGGGAATCACCCAGATTCCGGTGAACGAAAAAAAGGGTCTCACCTTCGCGCGCGGGCTGCGTTCCATCCTCCGCCACGATCCCGATAAGGTAATGGTGGGGGAAATCCGCGACGAGGAGACCGCCCAAATTGCCGTCCAGTCCGCCCTCACCGGGCACCTGGTCTTCACCACGGTCCACGCCAACAACGTGGTCGACGTCATCGGTCGTATCCTGAACATGAACGTGGACCTTCACAACTTCGTGTCCGCGCTGAACTGCGTGCTCGCCCAGCGCCTGGTGCGCCAGATCTGCCCGCACTGCAAGCGACGGGCGCAGACCTCGGACACCCTGCTCGAGGACTCCGGCCTCGACCCCGACCGCTACCGCGACTTCAGTTTCTTCGACGGAGCGGGCTGCATCGAGTGCAACGGCACCGGGTACCGCGGCCGCCTCGCCATCGCCGAGCTGCTCAATCTATCGGATAACATCCGCCAGCTCATCCTCGATCGACGCTCAGCCGCCGAGATCAAGCGTGCCGCCAAGGCCGAGGGGATGCGCTTCCTCCGCGAGTCGGCCCTGCAGAAGGTGTTCGCGGGCGAGACCACGCTGCACGACATCAACAAGGTGACCTTCGTCGAATGAACTGGAAGCAGCTCCTCACCAGTCCGCCGCCCAACACCGGATGGTTGTTGGATTCCGATACGGCGGCGGTGTTGCACCGGGACGGCAAGGGGGAGCTCCATTGCGCCTCCGAAGCGATGCCGGAGGGCGCCTTCGAGGTGGGTCCCGTAGGTCTGCAGGGCGTCGACTCGACGGCGGTCGGACCGGTCTTGGCGAGGCTCAAGGGCGCGGCGGAGGGTGCAGAGACAGCCGCGGTGGTCGTGCCCACCGGCTGGTTTCGCAGCTTCGTGATCGAGGCGGATCGCCTTCCTCGCAAGCAGAAGGAGCTTGAGGACGTCGTCCGTTGGCGGCTGAAAAAATTGCTGCCGATTCCGCCCACAGACCTGCGGCTGTCGGTCGTACGGCTTCCGGAGAGCGATGGGCGCCGGCAAATTCTGTGCCTGGCCGGCATCGAGCGCGCGCTGGCGACCCTCGAGACGTGCATTCGGGGGGTGGGCGTGGAGCCCGGTTTGATCACCACCCGGCTTTTCGCCCTGGCCTCACTCCACACGAACGCCGACCGGCCGACCCTGCTGATCCAGCACGAGGCTGCGTTCCTGTCCCTCCTCCTGCTCGAGGACAAGATGCCGAAGCTCTTGCGCACCAAACCTCTAGCGGCCGGCGACGCCACTGCCTCCACGGTGCTCCGCGAGGTTGGGCTCACCCTGGCTTTCATTCGCGAAGGCCTTGGCATCGACCCTGAGGTCGAGGTGCACCTCACAATCGAGGACCCCGGAGTCGAGTCGGAGCTGCGCAGGTGGTTGGCCGAACAGCCCGGCCTCGTTCCCGGCGAGGAGCTGGCTGCACCCCCGTGCGCGCCGGCGACGGTGGTCGGCCGCCTTGGTGCGGCGCGCCTGGCGCCTGCGGTGGCGGTGGTTACAGGGGGGTTGCGGTGATCATGCCCAACCTCGCCTCACGACCTTTTTTGAACACCCGACCGGTGTGGCTGGTGGCTGGGGCAGCCGGCCTTGTGGCAGTGATTCTGGCGGCGCTGAACCTGCGCTTCTTCCTCGCGACCAACAGCGAGATGGAGGCGGAGCTTGCCCGACGGGACGAGCTCCAGGTGCGACACGGCGTTGTTGAGACCGAGGTGCGCGCCGACGTGGATGCCCTGCGCAAGGTCCCGTGGCGCACGCTCGAGGGAAAGGTGGTGGCGACCAACCTCATCCTCAACGAACACGCGTTCTCCTGGCTGCAGATGCTCGATGACATCGAGCAGGTCATGCCCTGGGACGTGCGCATGACCAATATCGCTCCTGCCGTGAGCCCGGAAGAGGTGATCCTGTCGCTGGAGGTGGTGGCGCAGACCCGGGAAGCTCTGCTCACCTTCCTCGATAATCTGCTCGCAGTCCCGAGGTTCTCCGATCCCACCCCGATCAGCGAGAGGACCCCGGAGCAGGCTACGGCCGCAGGCTACTTTATGACCTTGCGGGTGACATACCACCCCCCCGGGGAGGCGCCGTGACTGTTGATCTGAGGCCGTGGAAGCGCCTTCTGCCGGTCTGGCTGCCGGCGGTCGTGCTCTGCGTCGCGGCCGCAGGTCTCTTCGCCTGGCAGACCTCGGAGTCCGGCGGGCGCAGGTCCCAGGTTCGGGACCGGGTGGCCGAGCTCGAGGCGGGGCTTTCGCGTCTCGAAGGCTTGCGAGAAGCCACCGAAACCGATCGCGAGCGTGTGAACGAGCTTGACGGCCAGTTCGCAGTTCTCTACGGCGGGGTCTTCGGCGATCTCGAGGATCGCCTCA
>DAOWFV010000251.1 GCA_030637805.1 Acidobacteriota bacterium
TGATCGGCGACTCGGCGCCACGGTCGAAGTTCTTGTACTCGTCCGGGATGGGCAGGTTGCGCTCGAGGAATGGCAGCTGGCTCTTGAAGATCTCGAGCCGAGCCGAGTCCTCGGGCTGGGTCACGCAGATGAAGGCCTCGACCGCCGCCTTGTAGCCGAAGAGCTGGTCCTCGTAAGTCTCGTAGGGTCCGATCACCACCTCGATGGCCGAGTCCAAGTCCATCCACGCCATGTCCGAAGCGTAGTAATCGTCACTCAGGAAGGCCTCGGCGCGCAGCTCGAGAAAACGCCGCAGGCTCTCGTTGTCGGTGGCCTCGGCCGCCAGGCGTAGCTCCCTGGCCGCCTCCTTTAGCAGGCCCCGGTAGGCCTTGGAGTAGGGGACGGCGACCAATCCATCGATGTCACGGCGAATGATCGTGTGCAGCGATGAAAAGGCCTCGCGATCTTCCGGGTGGGCCTCGAGCCATGCCTCGAACTCCTCTTTGGTCATGTCCTCGGGATAGAAGCCGGCACCGTCCGGATGGACCGCCACGCCGAGATACGGTTCGAAGTGGACCAAACGATCCCAGGGCCCGTACATGATGCGGTAGTAGTCCTTCGCCGCCTGGCCAGCCTCCTCCCCCAGCGAGAGCTCGAGATCCGCCACCTTGCGTGAGAATAGGCTGTTCCCGGCCCACGCCTGCGCCTTGAAGATCTCATCCATCGCCCGTGCCGCCGCCACCAGGTGCCCGAGGGCCTCGCGATCACCCTCGGAAAGGTGGGAAACATCCGCGCTCAGCGTTTGCGGAACAAACTGCGCTCGCCGTTCTACGATGTCCGGCACGACAGTTAGCTCTTCCGTCGATCGGGCCTCCTCACGCGGGGCGCAGCCGAGCACCGTCAGGCCGCACACCAAGATCACCACTCCGACTCGCCACATCGTCCACCTCCGGGATTAGATCGCCTTTTCTTCTTCGGCTTTCGAGGCCCACACCGCGAAGTCGCGGGGGCCGTTGAGGATCTCGTCGAGCCGGCGGCGGAGCCGATCGAGGCGATCGGCCAGCGCCGTCACTTCCGGATTCGTCAGCGCTTGAGTGCCGCCCTCGTCGTCCGCCAGCAGCTGATCCTCGGGAAACGGGTGCAGCAGCTCGCGCCGCTGGACAGCGAGGCCCGCCGCTTTGATGAAGAGCTCCAGGGTTTCCGGTAGCAGGGGTCTCGCATGGGTCGGGTCCTGCCAAAAAAACGCGGCGCCGACCCGCAGGGTGTGCGGGTTGGGACACTCAGCAATGACCAGCCCGCCCGGGCGCAGCACGCGCCGGATCTCGGCCAGCACCGCCGCCAGGGTCGCCGAGGTCAAGTGTTCGAAAAGATGGATGGCGGTCACCGCCCCCTGGGAATCGCTCTCCTGAGCGCGCAGGACCTCGAGTACGTCGCCCTTGATGACCTTCAGCCCCCGGCGTGTTGCCGCCTGGACAAGCGCCATATCGCCCTCGACGCCAGTCGCCTTGATCCCGGCCTCGCGCAGCAGCAGCAGAAGCTCGCCGCGACCGCATCCCAGGTCGAGCACCGGCGTCGAACGCCGAAGGTCCGGGAGATACCGGTCCAGGCGGTGGCGGATCTCCTCTTCGCTCCCGCGGAAAGTCTCGAGGAGCAGTGGCTGCACCTCATCGAGGGCGCCGGCCAGGCGGCCCTCGTCAATGGCACCGGCACCGGAGATCGGCAACGGCTCCCCTAGCAGCGACCGCTCGACCAGTGAGGCGACCTCCTCCAGCTCGACGGCCAGGCGCTCAAGGAGGGCGTCGGATCGAGCCACCGAAGCCGGAAACACCTCGTCTCGAAGTCGCCCGGTCTCGTCCGAAACCGCTCCAAGGGCTCTCTCCACGGCGTCGACACGCTTCTCCACCGGTCCGAACCGCTCGTCGCGGAGCTCAGCCAGTTCGTCCTGGAGGGTGCGGATGGCGTCTTCGATCCCGTTGAAACGGTCCTCGAAGCCTGCGCGGAGGCGTTCGACGCCCCTCGGCGTCAAGGAGTACAGCACCTTCCCCCAGCGTCGGAGCAGGCTTTCTTGCTGCCCGCCTTGCGGCGGCTGATCACTGGAGGCGGAGCGGTCGTCGCCGCTCATGGAGTCTACTCGGCGACCTTCCCGGTCTCGACGAGCCCATCGGTTTCCGGCGGGCCACTCTCGGGCTCGGGAGCTTCGGGGACCTCGGGGGCCTCAGGGGCCTCGGAGGCCTCCGCAGCTTCGCCCGACTGGTCAACCTCGGGCTCGTCCGGCATCTCCAGCGCTCCCTCGGCCACGAACTCCGGGGCGGCGGCATCCGGCTCCTCGCCGGGGCGCACGACCTGAACCGGGATCGTGACATCGATGTCACGGTGGATGTGGACTACCAATTCAGAGTGGCCCAGCTCCTTGATCGCATGCTCGAGACGGATGCGCCCGCGATCGATGTCGAACCCGCGTGCGGCCAGCTCGCGAGCGATGTCCGCCACGCTCACCGAGCCGAAGAGCACGTCCCTCTCGCCGGCCCGCCGCTCGAAGAGGAGCCTGGTTCCATCGAGATCAGAGGCCAGCTTTTCGGCGCCCGAACGTCGCTGGAGATCCATCTCCTCCCAGTTGTTCTGATCTTCGTTGAATCGCTTCCGATTGCCCGGCGTATCCGGGTAGGCCATGCCCTTGGGAAGCAGGTAGTTCCGGGCAAACCCCGGCTTCACCGTCACCGAGTCGCCCCGCTCCCCGAGATGCTCGATGTAGTCGTTCAGAATCACCTTCATTGCGTTCCTCCGTCGTCGTTGGCCCGGGGCCGGAGAGAATGGAAGTTGTCTGCGACGCCGAGCACCGCAACCAGCAACGGCAAAGGCATTTGCAGACAGAGTAGAGCGACGCCCCAGCGCACGAGCCATCCTCGCCCGATGAAACGCGCGAGGTGGGCTCGAATGATAGCCAACCCCTGGACAAAATACAAGATAAGCACGGCGATCAGGGTGTTGAGCGCCAGCCAGCGGGCCGTACCCCCCAGGAGCAGCGTGCCGATCCCGGCCGCCGCGAACACGACCAGCAGCCACTCGTCGTTTCGATACTCCTCGAAGGGCACCACTTCTCGCGGCAGTCCGAGAACCGGCAGGCGAGGCCGGACCCAGAACAGCACCGCCACGAGGTAGGCGACGGGTATGCTCGGCAGCAACCACGACGCCATCCGTTCGGCAGCGTCGAGGGCAAGCTCCATCTCTCCCTTCGCCAGCCCCCAGGCCGCATACAGGTCCTGCGCGTCCGCCGCTGCAGCGCGCAACCAAACGGAGACAGCCTCGACTGGAGACAATGGCTGGGCAACCATCGCCACCATCGCCAGGGTGGTAAAGGCCACGGCCAAGGTTGTCACCGCCACCCAACGATTGTCGCTCCAGCTCCATCGCACCCATGCCTGGGCCGTCACCGCCGGTAGCACGATGATCAGGAAGTAGGCGGCGAGGAGTGGAAGGGCCAAGCCGGCGGCGCCAACCGCTGCCGCCATCGCCAGCAGCACCACGACCGGGCCCCATGCGCGAATCCCCGGGCTGCCCCCGGCCTGGAAATGAAGCACCGGGATCAGTCCCAGTGGTGCGATGAGCAGACCCAGGATCGGCACCGCAAAGAGCCCACCCACCAACAAAAGGGCCACCAGGCCCGAGGCGGCCGCACCGAGGCGCGGAATCCGCGGGGGTGATTCCTGCAGGTCTGGCGCTGGCGCCGATTGGTCGTTAGCCTGCATGTCTCACCAGCTTCCTGCTGCTGCCGGCGATGCACCCGGTGAGATATGCAGGCTGGTCATCGGTGAACCGACGGGCTCGATCGCCCGACGAAAAAAGTCTTCCGACGGTGGGCCGACTTCAGCTGCCCGAATAGGGCAACAGAGCCATGAATCGAGCCCGTTTGATCGCCCGGGTCAGCTTGTGCTGGAAGGCGGGGCGGGTCCCGGTCACCCTGCGCGGCAGGATCTTGCCGTTCGTGGGCGTGTACTCGCGTAGCAGGTCGATGTCCTTGTAGTCGATGTAGTTGATCTTCTCGACCGTGAAGCGGCAGACCTTGACCCGACGACGGAAACGTCTCTTCTGGTGTGGTCTCATGGCAACCTCCTCAGTCCTCAACGTCCGCGGTCACGACCGCCGCTGCAGCCTTCGCCGCCTTCTTGGCGGCCCGTGCCTCCTGCTTGGCATCCATCTTGCGCTTGCGACGAAGCTCGCGATCCATGTTGAGGATCAGCGATCGCATCACTGCGTCATTGGTGCGCATCTCGAAGTTGAGCTTCTCGAGCACCTCACCGCCTACGTTGACCTTCCAGAAGTGATAGACGCCGTAGTTCTTCTTGCGGATCGGATAGGCGAGCTGGCGGCGGCCCCAGGCGTCTTTTTCAAAAACCTCGCCGCCGGCCTCGTTGATGATTCCCTCCAGACGCTCCAGGGTGGCTGTCTCGTCCTCGGGCGGAACCTCGGGGTCGATGATGACCCCCAACTCATACAGGGACATGGGTTTCTCCTCTCGGCCTTCGGCCCCGAAACCCGGTCCGGGGCAAGGAGTTATTTGTCCCGGACGGTCCGGGACTGCACATTTTATGCATTTTCGGCCAGAAAGCAAGCGCTCAAGCATAGTTTTGAGTTTTTAGTTTTGAGTTTTGAGTTTTCGGACTCCAGGTCCGACACCTCATAAGCGTAATTGGCGTTGTGATCAGATGAGCAGCTTATTGCTGATATTGAAACACTTATGTGACAGAGTATTCTGAGAAGAGGAGGCTCCCATGGCAACACGTATCGGCATCATCTACTGCGAGCGCATCCAGGACGCGAGCTGCGTAGGCTGCGCCAAGTGCTACAAGTCGGTCAACGAGAACACCTTCGCCTTCGAAGACCAGGGCGACGTGCGGGTGGTCTTCAAGTGTGGATGCGGCGACTGCCCAGGACTTGTCATACCGCGGGTCGATCTGCAGATGACCGTGCTCGACTCGCTCAACGTGGGCGTGGATCTTCTCTACTTCGGCACCTGTGTCCAGAAGGCGACGAAGCTGATGAACTGTCCCATGAACGTGGAGGGAGTCACGACCGTCCTGGAGGAAAAATTTGGGGTTCCGGTTCACATGGGCACCCATGACTACTGATCGCACCCAAGTTTTGAGTTTTTAGTTATCCCCGCGCCCACCAGGGATCCTTGGCGGAGGCAGGTCGGAACTAAGAACTCAAAACTCAACACCCGCCGACGGGAACGGAAGTGGCCGCAGCCGGGGATCGCCGGCGAGCGGCCCCCCGTTCACGGCGGTGGGTCACGGCGCCCGCCGGGCGCCCGTAACTCAACACTAGCTAGCGGAGTCCAGTGGGATAGCCCTCCGGTGGATGGTCGTACTCGACGCCTCGCTCACCCTCGACCACGTTGCCCATCGGGAACCCGGGGTAGCCCGACTCGCGGAGGCTCCGCAGGACTTTCTCGAGCTGCTTGGGAGGCACCACCAGGATCATCCCGACGCCGAGGTTGAAGGTGCGCCACATGTCATCCTCCGGCACCTGGCCCTTCTCCGCAAGGAGACGGAATACGGGCGGGATCTCCCATGCGCCTACCTTGATTACCGCCCGCAGGCCTTCGGGCAGGACCCGCGGCAGGTTGTCGGTGATTCCGCCGCCGGTGATGTGCGCCATGGCATGCACCAGGCACTCGTCGAGCAGCGGCCGCACCGGCTCCAGGTAGCAGCGGTGCACCTCGAGCAGCTCGTCGGCCACAGTTCGACCGAGCTCCTCGACCGAGTCTTGCGGGCCCAGCGCCAACTGCTCGAAAAAGACCCGGCGGGCCAGGGAGTAGCCGTTGGTGTGCAATCCGCTGGACGGCAGCCCGACGAGAACATCGCCGTGACACACCGCGGAGCCGTCAACAATCCGCTTTCGGTCCACCACCCCGACGATGAAACCCGCGAGATCGTACTCGCCATCCCCGTAGAAGCCCGGCATCTCCGCGGTCTCGCCCCCCAGTAGAGCCAGCCCGTGCTCGCCGCAGGCCGCCGCCACCCCGCCGATGACGTCCGTCACCACGTCCGGATCCAATCTGCCTGTGGCCAGGTAGTCGAGGAAGAAGAGCGGGCGCGCGCCCTGCACCAGGATATCGTTGATGCAGTGGTGAACCAGGTCGCGGCCCACCGAAGTGTGGCGCCCGCTGGCAATGGCCACCTTGAGCTTGGTGCCGACGCCGTCTGCAGAGGCCACCAGCACCGGCTCCTTGAGCCCTTTGATCGGCATCCTGAAGAGCCCCCCGAAGGCGCCCTGATCCGAGAGCACGTCGTCGGTGTAGGTGTTGCGCACCATCTTCTTGACCTGGGCCAGCGCTCGGTCCTGAGCATCGATGTCGACGCCTGCGTCGCGGTAGGTGGTCATCGTCGAACTCCTTTTCAAATTCCGCAGCCCGTGGCCCCCGGCCTCAGCCGGCGGAATTTGAGTAGGTATTGTACTGGTGCCGGGACGCCGTTCCTGCTACAACCTCTCCATGACGCTTCTCCGACGCTATCGAGCGTACGACCTGCCCGCCGCCCGCCACCAAGTCCTCCTCGAAACCGCCCGGCACCACCTCGGCTCCGAGGTCGGGATCGACACCGAGTACTGCTTCTACGTCGAGACCGCCCGCGATCTCGAGCCCGAGAAGCTGCGGGTGCTGGACTGGCTGCTCACCGAAACCTTCGAGCCACAGTTTTTCGGCCCGGTCAGCTTCCTCGACGGCCATGAGGGCACGGTGCTGGAGGTGGGGCCACGCATGAGCTTCACCACCGCGTGGTCCACAAACGCCGTCTCGGTCTGCCACGCCTGCGGCTTGAGCGCTGTCCAACGGATCGAGCGCTCACGCCGCTATCTTCTGCGCTTCCGGGGCGCGCCGGCCGAGGAAGCCAGGGTTGCGTTCCTGGCTCGAGTCCACGATCGCATGACCGAGTGCCCCTACCCCGAGCCCCTCACCAGCTTCACCACCGGAGTCAGACCTGCGCCGGTGTCCGTGGTGCCGGTGATGGCTGAGGGCCGGGCCGCCCTGGAGAGGATCAACCGCGAGCTCGGTCTCGCCTTCGACGACTGGGACCTCGATTTCTACACCGACCTCTTCCGCGACCGGCTTGGCCGCAACCCCACCGACGTCGAGTGCTTCGACATCGCCCAGTCCAACAGCGAGCACTCGCGCCACTGGTTTTTCAAGGGCCGTCTGGTGATCGACGGAGAGGCCGCGCCGCGGCATCTCTTTGCGGTGGTGCGTCGGCCCTGGGAGGCGAACCCCAACAACAGCGTTATCGCCTTCCACGACAACTCCAGCGCCATCGGAGGCTTCCGCGTGCCCGCCCTGGTCAGCGCGAGCCCGGGCGAACCCACCCCGTTGGCGGTCCGCGATCTCGACCTCGACGTCATCTTCACCGCCGAGACCCACAACTTCCCCTCCGGAGTCGCTCCCTTTCCCGGCGCCGAGACCGGCACCGGAGGCCGAATCCGCGACGTCCACGCCACCGGCCGTGGAGCGCTGGTGGTTGCGGGAACCGCCGCGTACTGCGTCGGCAACCTTCGCCTTCCGGGGTACGAGCTGCCCTGGGAGGAAGGAAGCTTTCTCTACCCGAGCAACCTGGCCTCCCCTCTGGCGATCGAAATCGAGGCCTCCAACGGCGCCTCCGATTACGGCAACAAGTTTGGCGAACCGGTGATCCAGGGCTTCACCCGTTCGGCGGGTCTGCGGCTGCCCGACGGCGCCCGCCGCGAGTGGATCAAGCCGATCATGTTCTCGGGAGGCATCGGCCAGATCGACGCCCGGCACACCACCAAGGGCGAGCCTGAGAAGGAGATGTGGGTCGTCAAGATCGGAGGGCCCGCCTACCGCATCGGCCTCGGTGGTGGCGCCGCCTCCAGCATGGTCCAGGGCGAAAACCCCGAGGAGCTCGACTTCAACGCGGTGCAGCGCGGCGACGCCGAGATGGAGCAGAAGGTCAACCGCGTCATCCGTGCATGCTCCGAGCTCGGCGAGAGCAATCCCATCGTCAGCATCCACGACCAGGGTGCCGGCGGCAATTGCAACGTGCTCAAGGAGATCGTCGAACCCGCCGGGGCACGCCTCGAAGTGCGGGACATTCCGGTGGGGGACGACAGCCTGTCGGTGCTGGAGATCTGGGGCGCCGAGTACCAGGAGAACAACGCAGTGCTCATCAGGCCGGCCCACGAGACCCTCTTCCGCGCCCTGTGTGCGCGCGAGGAGGTTCCGGTGGCCTTCGTGGGCAGGGTTACGGGCAACGGCCGGGTGATTCTGCACGACGCCACCGACGACTCAACACCGGTCGATTTCGTCCTCGATGATGTCCTTGGCGACGTACCGCAGAAGACCTTCGAGCTCGAACGGATTCGGCCGCGTCTCGCGCCCCTCGAGCTTCCTCGCGACCTCGATGTCCCAAAGGCCCTCGATCGGGTGCTGCGCCTGCTGTCGGTGGGCTCCAAGCGTTTTCTGACAACAAAGGTGGACCGCAGCGTGACGGGCCTCGTGGCCCGGCAGCAGTGCGCCGGCCCCCTCCAGCTCACCGTCTCCGACGTCGCTGTGATCGCGCAGAGCCACTTCGCGACCACCGGCGCCGCCACCGCCGTCGGCGAGCAGCCGCTGAAGGGGCTGGTGAATCCGGCCGCAATGGCCCGCATGGCGGTTGGCGAAGCCCTCACCAACCTCGTGTGGGCACAGGTGACAGCGCTCGAGGATGTACGCTGCTCGGCAAACTGGATGTGGGCCGCCAAGCTTCCCGGCGAGGGCGCTACCCTCCACGACGCAGCGGTCGCGATGAGCGATCTCATGCTCGATCTCGGCATCGCCGTGGACGGCGGCAAGGACAGCCTCTCAATGGCCGCCCTGGCGCCGCTTCCCCAGGGTGGCGAGGAAACCGTCAAGGCGCCGGGTGCGCTGGTGATCTCGGCCTACGTCACCTGCCCCGACGTCACCCGGACCGTAACTCCGGATCTCGAGCTGCCGGAACGCGGACGTCTCCTCCTGATCGACCTCGGCGGCGGCAGGCACCGGCTCGGCGGCTCGGCCCTGGCGCAGGTCTTCTCCCAGTTGGGTGACCAATCCCCGGACGTGGAGGACGCGGCCCTTCTCGGGCGGGCTTTCGAGGCGGTCCAGGAGCTCGTTGAAGCCCGCACCCTTACCGCAGGTCACGACCGCTCGGACGGCGGGCTCATCACCACCCTCCTGGAAATGGCATTCGCAGGCGATTGCGGGATCGAGGTCGATCTTGAAGCCGCCGATGACGCCGACCCCGTCGCCCAGCTCTTCGCCGAGGAGCTTGGTCTGGTGATAGAAGTGGACGAGGCCGATCTCGAGGCGGCCCTGGAAACTCTCCGTCGCGCCGAGGTCCCGAACCGGCTCATCGGCCGCGCCCTGGCCGAGTCCGAGGTCCGCATCGCCGTCGGCGGCCGGGAGGTTCTGCGAGCAGACATGCGCTCCCTTCGCGACCTCTGGGAGGCGACCTCCTTCCGGCTCGAGCTGGAGCAGGCCGACCCCGGGTGTGTGGCCGCCGAGCGCGACGGGCTCCGTGATCGCTCGGCCCCCGCTTTCGAGCTAAGCTTCACCCCGCGGCCCACCGCGCCGGAAATCCTCGGGCGCCCTCAGAAAATCCCGGTGGCGATTCTCCGCGAGGAGGGCTCCAACGGTGACCGCGAGATGGCTGCGGCATTCCTCTCCGCAGGTTTCGAACCCTGGGATGTCGTGATGTCCGATCTGCTGGCGGGCCGCGTCACGCTCGAGAGGTTCCGCGGGGTGGCGGCGGTTGGAGGATTCAGCTATGCCGATGTCCTTGACTCGTCCAAGGGTTGGGCCGGAGTGATCCGGTTCAATCGGGACCTCTGGTCGCAGTTCGAGGCCTTCCTCGCCCGCCCGGACACCTTCAGCCTCGGAGTGTGCAACGGTTGCCAGCTGCTCGCCCTGCTCGGCTGGGTCCCCTGGAGGGGTCTCGACAGCAAGGCCCAGCCGCGGTTCGTCCGCAACGCTTCGGGCCGGTTCGAGTCGCGGTTCGCAACCGTCAAGATACTCGAAAGCCCGGCCATCATGCTGCGCGGCATGGAGGGATCCACACTCGGAATCTGGTCGGCCCACGGCGAGGGCCGCGCCTTCTTCCCGGATGCCGGGACTCTGGCTCGGGTGGAGGCCGAGAAGCTCGCGCCGGTACGGTTCGCGGACGATTCCGGCACCGTCACCGAGACCTACCCTCACAACCCCAACGGATCTCCCACCGGGATCGCCGGGCTTTGCTCCCCGGACGGCCGCCACCTGGCGATGATGCCGCACCCCGAACGCACCTTCTTGAAGTGGCACTGGGGGTGGATGCCGCAGGGGTGGCGCCGCGATCTCGAGGCCTCGCCGTGGCTGCGGATGTTCCAGAATGCGAGGGAATGGTGTGAGGAGGGTTGAGGGAGAATTCTCAATTCTCAATTCTCAATTCTCAGTTTTTTGGAACCGAATGGCGGCGGGCGGCAAATCCGAAATCCGAAATCCGGCTCCGTGCCTCGCACTACGCCGTGACA
>DAOWFV010000212.1 GCA_030637805.1 Acidobacteriota bacterium
GTCCTGATGAGCGCGATGATCGTCGCCCCGGCGGCCGCCGCCCGCCAGTGGAGCCGACGTCTGGCGCCGATGGTCGCGCTCGCCGCCGCCATCGGAGTCTTCTCCGGGGTAGCGGGCTCGGTTGCCAGCTCGCTGGTGCCCAGGCTGCCCACCGGTCCGACCATCGTGTTGGTTCTCAGCGTGGTGGTGATCGGCTCGATCGTGGCGGCGCCGCAGCGTGGTTTGCTGTGGCGCTACCTACGTCTGGGGCGGTTGCACCGAGCACCCGATCTCGATCCGGTGCTGATGCACCTCTATGCGCTTTCGCTGCAACACGCGGACGATCCCGATCACGGCCACTCGTTGGCGGTGCTACGCACCATGAGTCCGCGCGACACGGAGGTCGCGGTCGCGTTGGAGAGCCTTTCCGACCGGGGCCTCGCCCGGCGGACCGACGACGGCCTGTGGGCGCCGACCCCGATCGGCCGGCGCGAAGCGCAAAAGGTCCTCGAACAGGAGCTGGACGCATGAGCCCCGAGCTCGAGATTCTCCTCATCGCGGTTGTCACCGCGGTGGCCGCCGCACTGCCCGGGACCTTTCTCGTGCTGCGGCGCACAGCGCTGGTCTCGGATGCGATCTCCCACGCGATTCTCCCTGGAATCGTCGTCGCCTTCTTCCTCACTCGTGACCTCAACTCGCCTTTGTTGCTCCTCGCGGCGGCCGCGACCGGCGTTCTGAGTGTGGTCCTCATCGAGGCCCTGATCCGCACGCGCCTGGTTCCGGAGGATGCCTCCATAGGTCTGGTCTTTCCCGCCCTGTTCAGCATCGGCGTGATCCTCATCTCGCGCTATGCGGGCGACGTCCACCTCGACACCGACTCGGTCCTCCTCGGAGAGCTCGCCTTCGCCCCGTTCGATCGGCTGATGGTGGCAAGCGCAGACCTCGGGCCGCGTGCCCTGTGGACGATGGGGGCGGTCCTCCTCCTCAATATCGTGGTGATCGGTCTGGCCTGGAAAGAGCTCAAGTTGGCGACGGTCGACCCCGGCCTCGCGGCCCTGCTCGGCTTTTCGCCGGTGGCCATCCACTACTCGCTGATGACTCTGGTGTCGATCACCGCGGTTGGCGCCTTCGATGCGGTGGGCTCGATCCTGGTGGTGGCCCTGATGATCGCCCCGCCGGCCACCGCCTACCTGCTGGTCGACCGCTTTGCGCCGATGCTCTGGACGGGGGCCGCGGTGGCCGCCCTCAGCGCGGTCCTCGGTTATATCGCGGCCTTCGTGCTCGACGTGTCGATCGCCGGGTCCATGGCGGTTGCCTGCGGCGTTTTTTTTGCGATGGCATTTTTCTTGGCACCGCGGCGGGGCCTGGTGGCTCAGGCCCGACGCCGCAGGACTCAACGCCTCGATCTCTCCCTGCGCATGTTGGTGGTCCACCTGCTCCACCACCAGGGGACCGCAGCCGAGGCCGAGGAGTGCCGCTCGGAGGGCATCCACCAACACCTGCGTTGGAGTGAGGCTCGCACCCGGCAGGTTCTGCGCCAGGCCGAGGAGCGGCATCTCGTGGAGCGCTGGGGTGAGCTGCTCCGCGCAACCGCAGACGGGACGCACTTGGCCGAAGCAGCACTCGTCGGCGAATTTTGAAATCTCAATTCTCAATTCTCAATGACCTACCCGGTCAGAAGCCACCGGGTGGAAATAATTAAGAATTAAGAATTGAGAATTGAGAATTGAGAATTGTGGACCCTTCACGGGTTCACCGGTGCTACTGACTCTCCAGCGGCCAGGGCCTCCTCCCTCTCCTCGAGGTTCTCCCCCGTCTTGCGCCGGTTGCGGACGTACCAGGAGGTGACCTTCGAGTTCTTGACACCGCGCAGCACGTGCTCCAGGTCCTGGTAAACCTGGGGGTCGTTGATGAAGGCGCCGGCGGTGCCGTCGCCGCGATCGAGCTTGGCCGTCACCGACTGCAGGTTCTGCATCATGGCGGCAAGGTCGTCGAGGAAGCCGTCGGCGTACTCCTTGTCCTTCATCAGCCGGGGTAGGGTGCCCTCTCCGGTAGCCAGCTCCTCGACCGCGGCGGCCAGGGCCTGGGTCGCGTCGCGCATGGCGCTGAGCGACTCGCGCATCATCCGCGCCCCTTCGGGGTCGCGGAGAAGCACTGCGTACGCGGTGTCCTCGCGCTTGAGGTCGGTGGAAATGGTGGCCGCGACATCTCCCATCGAGCGGGCCGAGTCATCGATGCGCGTGATCAAATCGTCGGCAAACTGATCGTCGTTGATCAGCCGTCCCAGCAGCCCCTGGCCCTCTTCGATCCGTACCAGGGTGTAGCGGAGCGAGGCGAGGGTGTCCTTGACCATGTCGCTGAGCTTTTCCCCGGATGTCGGGACCTGGGTGAGCTCGCCGAGAAGACCTTCGCCCGCCTCCACCCGGCGCAGGATGACCATCATGCTCGAGGAGATGGCGATGAGGTTCTCCATCAGGTCCTCTCCGCCGGTCAGGAACTCCTCCATCTCGGCCGGATCCCGGCTGGGGAGCAGGCCGCCTTCGAGAACTCTCGCGGCCGCCGGCGACCCGCTGCGGATCTCGAGGTACTTGTCGCCGAGGAGACCGATGGTCTTGATGGACACAATCGTGTCCTCGCGAATCCTCTCGGTGTAGACCTCGTCGAGAGTGAAGCGGACCGTGATGCGTTCCTCGTCGGGTTCCGGTGACAGGGAGATCTCTTCGACGAAGCCCACCGTGACACCGTTGAGCTTGACCTCCGCCCCTTTCTGTAAGCCGGTGACGTTGATGAACGAGGCGCGATAACGGGTGTGGCTGATAAAGAGCTGTCGGCGGCTGCCGATGGTGAAGATCGTCACCACCAGCACCGCGAGGGCCGCCACGGTGAGCAGGCCCACCCTCAGATTGCGTTTGGTCGTGTCACGCATCGCTGCCTCCCGCTGCGAAGAACTCGCGGACAACGGCCGGCCCCTGTCGTCGGGCCTCTGCCACCGATCCGGAGAAGATGAAGTTACCCTTTTCGAGGAATACCACACGCTCCGCCACCTGGCTCACGAGGAGGATGTCGTGGGTGACCACCACGGAGGTGACGTCGAGCCGCCGATCGAGGTCGAGGATCAGCCCGGCGATGGCCCTGCTGGTGACCGGGTCGAGGCCGGTCGTAGGCTCGTCGTAGAGGATGATCTCGGGATCCAGGGCCAGGGCCCGCGCGACCGCCACCCTCTTGCGCATCCCTCCGGAGAGCTCGGAGGGCTGCAGCTGCTCCACGTCCTCGAGGTGCACCATGGCGAGGAGGGAGCGGACCCTCTCGGCGAGATCCTGCGGGCTCAAATCCAGGTGTTCGCGAAGCGGGAAGGCGACGTTGTCGAAGACGTTCATCGAGTCGAAGAGCGCGCCGCCCTGAAAGAGGTATGAGACACGACGGCGCAGCGGCACCAGCTCGGCCTCGCCCATCTCTGAGACCGGGTTGCCGAGGACCTCGATAGCGCCCGAGTCCGGGCAGATGAGGCCATTGATGGTCTTCAGGGTCACCGACTTCCCGGAGCCCGACGCGCCGAGGAGAGCGAGCAGCTCGCCCCGGCCCACCTCGAGGGAGGCCTCGCGGAGAACCGCCTTCCCGGCGAAGGACTTGCTGACGTCGGCCAGACGGATGATCTTCTCCTGGGTCATCACAGGCTCATGAACAGCTTGGTGACCAGGAAGTCGGAGAGGAGGACCAAGATGGCCACTGCGTAGACGGTGTTGGTGGTGGCACGGCCGACGCCGTCGGCGCCGCCGCGTGCGGTGAGCCCGTTGTAACAGCCGATGATGGCGATCAGAAAGGCGAAGACGATCGGCTTGGTGACCCCCATTACGATGTCGTCGAAGGTGAGGGCGCGAAAAACCCGCTGGATATAGAACGAGGCGGGGAGCCCCTCTTGAAAGACGCTGATCATGAGGCCCCCGAAAATTCCGAGCGCGTCGGCGAGGATGGTGAGCAGCGGGAGCATGATGAGGGTGGCCCAGAGCCTGGGGACCACCAGCTTGCGCACGGGGTCGGCCGCCATCGAGCGGAGAGCGTCGACCTGTTCGGTGACGGTCATCGAGCCGAGCTCGGCGGTGATCCCGGAGCCGACGCGGCCGCCGACCATGAGCGCGGTGAGCACCGGACCGAGCTCGCGAACCAACGACAGGGCGACGATCTCCCCTATGTACATCTTCGCCCCGAAGGTGGCCAGGGTGTAGGAGGTTTGGAGGGCGAGGACCATACCGGTGAAGAGGGCGGTGATGTTGGTGAGGTTGAGCGAGCCGACGCCGATGCGGTCGAGCTGGCGCAGCGTTTCCTGGCCGTCCACCGGCGGGGTGAACATACGCACCAGGGATTCGCCGGCGAGTTGACTCGCACCGCCTATGTTGACCAGCAGGGAGGTGACCGGATTCATCGGGCTCGTGTCCAGACTCGATGGTAGCGTACCAATGATCTGGGTTGATACGCCGCGAACTCCGGTATTCTCGGGCACGGGTTCGGGCAAGGGCCGACCGCGATACAATGGCAATCTTGGAGGATTGCATGCAGGTCATCGAAGGAAACCTTGATGCGCAGGGATTGCGTTTCGCCTTGGTGGTGAGCCGCTTCAACGAGGCCCTGACCTCGCGCCTCGAGGCCGGGGCCGTCGACTGCCTCCTGCGGCACGGGGCGGATGAGGCACAGATTACCGTCGTTCGTGTGCCCGGGGCGTGGGAAATACCGATGGTGGCGGCGAAGCTGGCTGCGGACGGTGGATTCGACGCGGTGATCAGCATCGGCGCCCTGGTTCGTGGAGGCACCGCTCACTTCGACCTCCTCGCAGCCGAGGTAGCCAAAGGCATTGCCCAGGCGGGGATCAGCTCCGGCATCCCGATGACCTTCGGCGTCATCACCGCCGATACTCTGGAGCAGGCAGTGGAGCGGGCCGGCACCAAGATGGGCAACAAAGGCTGGGAGGCCGCATTGTCGGCCATCGAGATGGCGCGCCTCGGCGAAAGGCTCGACCGGAGGAGTTGAGTGGGTACACGCCGTCGCGCCCGGGAGCTCGCGTTGCAGCTCCTGTACCAATATGAGTTGACCGGGGCCTCGCCGGAGGTGATGCAGGCGGCTTTCGAGGAGTGGCACAGCGCCACGGACGGCGTGCGCGCCTTCGCCGACGTACTTCTCCGCGGCAGCCTCGAGCAGCTGGAGGAGATCGACACCGAGCTGAGCCGGCAGACGGCCCACTGGCGCCTCGAACGCCTGGCCGCGGTGGATCGCAACATCCTGCGTCTCGCCATGTACGAGCTTCTCTTCGAGACGGACACCCCGCATGCGGTGGTGATCAACGAAGCCATCGAGATCGCGAAGAGATTCGGCGCCAAGGACTCGGCGCGCTTCGTCAACGGAGTGCTCGACGGCTTCGTCAAGCGCAGGGCCGAAACCGGATGAAAATCCTCCCCGCTGTCCTCTGCCTGTTCGCCGCCGCCAC
>DAOWFV010000075.1 GCA_030637805.1 Acidobacteriota bacterium
TATTGAAGCCGCGGGAAGGTCGCGGGCGGCTCGATACCCACCAGCGGGAAGAGGCGACCGAAGAGACCTTCCACCAGGGAGAAGATGTCCTCCTCGGAGATGAAAGAGGCCTCCACGTCGATCTGCGTGAACTCGGGTTGACGGTCGGCGCGCAGGTCCTCGTCGCGGAAGCAGCGTGCGATCTGCAGGTAGCGCCCGAGACCGGCCACCTGCAGCAGCTGTTTGAAAAGCTGGGGCGACTGGGGCAGGGCATAGAAAGAGCCCTTGTGGACCCGCGACGGAACGAGGAAGTCCCGGGCCCCCTCTGGGGTGGAGCGGGTGAGAATCGGGGTCTCCACCTCGATGAAATCCATCTCGTCGAAGAAACGGCGGGTCGCCGCCACCACCTTGTGACGCAGGACCATATTCGAGGTCATCTCCGGCCGCCGCAAGTCGAGGTAGCGGTGCGTCAAGCGCAATTCCTCAGAGGCGTTGACGCCGTCCTCGATGACGAACGGCGGAGTTTCCGCGGCGGTGAGCAGCTCCAGCTCCTCGACTCGGACCTCGATCTCGCCGCTGGCCAGCTCCAGGTTGGCCTGGCCTTCGGCGCGCGGGCGAACCGTGCCGCGAACCATCACAACGTCTTCCCCGGAAAGACGCTCTCCCTCGCCCACCATGGCCTCCTCGAAGACCAGCTGAACCAACCCACTGCGGTCCCTGATATCGACGAAGACCAGTCCCCCGAGGTCTCGTCGGCGCCGAACCCATCCTACAAGCTCCACCTGCTCGCCGACCTTTGCCAGGTCCAGGGACGCGCACCACGGTCTTTCCCAGGCGCTCATGGTCATGTGTTTCTCCGATTCAGTAAACGCGAAAGGTAGCTGGGAACCTCGTCCAAAGCCACCGTTTCCTGCTCGCCACGATCGAGATCGCGTACGATCGCCTTCCCCTCCGTCAGCTCGCGCTCGCCCAGGATAACGACCGCGCGAGCTCCGATCTTCGACGCCCACTTGAGGCCGGCCTTCAACGAGCGCCCCGTGACCTCGGCCGGAGCCGTGAGCCCTTCAGCTACGAGATCGCGGCTCAAGGCGAGACCCGGCGCAGCCGCTCCCGCACCCAGCGGCAGCACCGCGACCACTGGTCGGTCCAGAACACGGCGGCGGAAGATCTCCGGCAGCACCTCCACCAGCCGGTCCTCGCCGATCGCAAAACCGATGCCCGGCACCTGCGCGCCGCCGAGGTCAGAGACCAGCCGGTCATAACGACCGCCCCCGCAGATCACGATGTCCTCTCCGAGCTCCGGCGACACCACCTCGAAGACGGTGCGCAGGTAGTAGTCGAGACCGCGCACCAGCCGCGGGGCGCGGCGAACCGGGATTTTGAGTGCGGCGAGACCTGCCTCGACCGCCTCCACGTGTGTGCGGGCCTCGTCACTCACCACCTCGGCAACCGGGGTGGTCCCGGTGACAAGTTCGCGGCAGCGCGGCACCTTGCAGTCGAGGATCCGCAGCGGGTTGGCGTCCCAGCGGCGCTGGCAATCGCCGCAAAGCTGTTCGCGGTGGGGGGCCAGCTCTCGTTTGAGACCGTCGATGAAGCGGGGCCGGTCCTCGGGATCGCCGAGGTTGTTGAGCACGATCACGAGATCCTCGAAGCCCAGCTCGGCGAGGAATGTGTGGAGAGCGAGGAGCACCTCGACGTCGGCCTGCGGCGTCGCCGCCCCGAGAAGTTCGATACCGATCTGGGCGAACTGGCGGTACCGCCCCCTCTGCATCTTCTCGTAGCGGAACATCGGACCCAGGTAGCTCAGGCGAAGAGGCTGCGGGCGCTGGCCGAGACCGTTCTCGATAAACGCGCGTGCCACCCCGGCGGTGCCTTCCGGGCGCAGGGTGAGGGAGCGGCCCTTGCGGTCGGCAAAGGTGTACATCTCCTTGCTCACGATGTCAGTGTCCTCGCCGACCGAGCGCACGAAGAGCTCGGTCGGCTCGAGGACCGGGAGCCGGATCTCCTCGTAGCCAAAGCCGCCAAAAATGCGGTAGGCCAAGGCCTCCACCTCGGCCCACAGCCGCGACTCGGGTGGGAGTATGTCGCGGGTCCCCTTGACCTTTCGGATCAGCATGCCAACTCCTCCCCCGGTGGGCACCAATCGGGGCCGCAGCGGACGGAGACGAAACGCTACCACAGGCCCTCTGGGAGCGGCAACAGCCGACCACGCACAAAGAACCGCAAAAGCCCGAAAAACAGGGGGTTGTGGATCTTTGATCGAAGTCGCCATGCGGCAACGACTTCAGATCCAACGAGATAGCGATAAATCGTTGAAAACAAACAATTTATACATCTTTCACCAAGACGGCCAGAATTGAGCGAAGTTCTTGCATTTACATTGGCTTAACGAGTTTTCCACAGGGTTTTCCACAGGATTTTTCAGCGCTCGAAACCGGCTGCGAGCGACTCCTGATCGAGGCTCAGTCAGAGCTCGTCCCAGACGCTCGCTCCGGGGCGCAAGATTCGCGGTCTCGCCGCGATGAGATCCACCAGGGTGCTCGGCTCACCGCCCGCCGTGGGACCGGCGTCGAGGACCAGGTCAGGCTCTTCGGCAAGCGAACGGAGCGCCCCGTCTACCTCAGTGCAGGGTGGGTCACCGTGACGGTTGGCCGAGGTTCCGGTGAGCGGTCCCACCCGGTACAGCAGGGCTCGAAGCAGGGCATGCGCGGGGATCCGCACCGCCAAGGTTGCCCCACTGGCGGCAGCGATCTCGGCCCGGCAGGGAAGCACCACCGTGAGAGCTGCAGGCCACAGACGAGACAGCTTGACGCGATGCGACTCCGGGACCACGACCAGCGCCTCTACCTGCTCCCAGTCTGCACACAGCACTGGGAGATCGAGGCCCGGGGGGCGCGCCTTCATGGCGCGAATCCGCTCCACCGCAGCCGCCCGGCGCGGATCCGCCCCGAGGCCGTAGAAGCTCTCGGTGGGCAGCAGGAGTACACCGCCGCGATCCACCTCCTCGGCGGCCGCCGACAGCGCCGCCACCGCCTGCTCGCGGTCGGCGAACGGCAGCCGCTTCATGCGCCGTCCAGGAGAACTCGGGCGTGGGCATGGGCCGATTCGGTGAGCTCTTCTCCGGCGAGCATCCGCGCCACCTCGGCCTCTCGCTCCACTCCCTCAAGCGGCGCCGCCCGGGTCACGGCGCGATTTTCGGCAAGGACCTTCTCGACCCGGAAGTGGCCGCCGGCACGCGCCGCCACCTGTGGCAGGTGGGTGACAACCAGGACCTGGTCGTTGGCGGCGAGCTCGCCCAGCAACTCGGCGAGGGCCGCCGCCGTGGCGCCACCGAGCCCCGAGTCGACCTCGTCGAAGAGAAGGGTGAGACCCGCGGCAGGATGGCGGCTGCGCAGCACCGTTCGCAGCGCCAGGTGCACGCGAGAGAGTTCGCCGCCAGACGCTATCCGAGCCATCGGCCGGAGATCCTCTCCGGGGTTCGCGGCGATCAGGAGCGTGCACTCCTCCACGCCATCCCCGTCGAAGGCCACGGCCGTCTCGCCGCGCATCAGAGGACTGGCAGCCTCCGCTCGGGCCTCCCAACGAAACTCGAGACGGGTCCCCTCCATGGCCAGACGAGACAGCACCTCCTCCACAGCGGCGGCCAGCTCGGCGCCCGCCGCGCGCCGCTTGTCGTCCAGCTCTCCGGCGACCTCGTCAAAGACGGCAAGTGCCGCGCTCGCGGCGGCGGCGGCTTCTTCCAGTCGCTCCTCCACCAATTCCAGCTCGTCCCTTTCTTCACACAGGTCTTCCCGGTGGCCAAGGACATTTTGAAGGGTCGAGCCGTACTTGAGCATTAGCTGGTCGAGGAGGTGGAGACGCGACTCGATGCTCTCGAGCTCGCCGGGGTCTCCCCCCGTCGCCGCCGCCAGCCCCTGCACCTCACGCACCACCTCCTCCACATGAACCCGCGCCTCGTCCAGCCGCTCGGTGCCGCCTTCGACCGGAAGACCGAGCTCGCCCATTTCCTCGAGTTCACGTTCCGCCCGGGCCAGACCGTCGACGACCGCCTGCTCCCCGTCGGCGAGTTGCTCCAGCAGAGAGCTTGAGAGCTCGGCGATCCTGGCCGCGTGACGCAGCATGAGGCGACGGCGCCGCAGCTCCTCGTCCTCACCCTCGCGCGGTCCGGCCGCATCGATCTCGGCAAGCTGGAAGGCGATGACATCGAGTCGATCGCGTCGTGAGGCCCGTGCCGTGAGCAGCCGGTCGAGTTCCTCGGCCGCGGCGCGCCAAGCGAGGAATGCCGCGCGGGTCCTCTCACGCAGGGCATCATGGCCGGCGTAGTCGTCAACCAGCCGGCGCTGAACAGCGCCGTCCGCGAGGCCGTGCTGCTCGTGCTGGCCGTGGATCGCCAGCAGGTGGGGTGCGACCCGCTGCAGCCCGCTCGCCGTCACCGACACGTCGTTGAGCCAACACCGGCTGCGACCCGCGCTCGAGACCTCGCGCCGGAGAACCACCATCTCCGCATCCGCCACCCCGAGCTCCTCGAGGAGCGCCGTGACGGGAGAATCCGAGGCGGCCGTAAACACCCCTTCCACCTGCAGACGGTCGTCGCCGGTCCGGACCATGTCGCTCTGGGCGCGCTGGCCACTCAGGAGCTTGAGGGACTCCACGAGCAGGGACTTCCCGGCGCCGGTCTCTCCCGTGAGCGCAGAGAAGCCGGGCGCGAACTCGAGTTCCACGGCATCAATGATGCCCAGACCACGAACCGAAAGACGCTCGAGCATTGCCGCATCCTAGCCCGGATCTCTGACGAGGTCACGTCGCCGAAGTACAATGAAGGTGGGAATCCAGCCCGGGAGGCAACACATGCCAAACACACCCACCGCCGTGATCCGCAACATCAACTCCGTGGACCCGGTCGTCGTCCCGCGCTGCCGCGGGACCACGATCCAGGTCATGCTCGGGCCGGAGGGCGGCGCTCCGAACTTCGACACACGCCACTTCACGATCGAGCCCGGCGGACGAATTCCCCGCCACCGCCATGACGGCATCGAGCACGAGCAGGTGGTGCTCGAGGGGAGGATGGTGCTCGGCCTCGACGAGCAGGAACTCGAGGTCGGAACGGGCGATTGCGTCCTCATCCCGGCCGGCGTGGCCCATTGGTACGAGAACCGGGAAACGACCAAGGTTCACTTCATCTGCGTGGTTCCGAGGAGGGTCGACTATCAGACCGAGTGGTTGGAGGAACCGGCGGACTAGAATTCGGAATTAGGAATTCGGAATTAGGAATTAGGAATTGCCGCCCACCCGCCCCCTGCAATCCCGAGGGTCGACGCCGTGTCTTGTGGGGCTAACGGGTGGGCTCGCTTCGGGCAAGTCGACAGTGGCGCAGTTGCTCGCCGCCCGTGGCGTTCCGGTCTTCGACGCCGACGCCAGCGTCCACAGCCTGTACCGACCCGGGCAGCCCGGTGCCGATGAAGTGGCCCGGCTTTTCGGAGAGGAGGCGCTCGATGCCAGCGGTGGCGTCGATCGAGAGGCTCTTGCCGTTCGGGTCCTCGAGGACGAAGAAGCACGTACCGCGCTCGAGGCAGCCATCCACCCCTTGGTTCGAGCAGCGATCGGATCGTGGTTGGATTCCGTTGACGCACCCATCGCGGTCATCGAGGCGGCCCTTCTGGTGGAAACCGGTTCATGGCGCGGCTACGACGTGCTCGCGGTGGTGTGGTGCGAGACCGATCAACAGAAGAATCGAGCCATAAACCGCGGGATGGCGGAGGACAGCGCAAGACGATTTCTCGCGGCGCAGCTTCCCATCGATCAGAAAATCAAACTCGCGGATGTCGTTGTCGACAACCGCGGAGACCGCGAGGCTCTCGCCCTTGAGGTCGATCGAGCCTGGTCGGATATTCTCCGACTCTGCGCCA